>JAGVIO010000105.1 GCA_020056025.1 archaeon | reverse complement strand
TCTTTTTATTGCTGCGCTCCTGGAGCTGACTGCTTAGGAACATCTCCTACTTCTCTTATCTCCATACCATCCCTGTTTAAATCATACATCTTGCTAGGATCCATCTTAAAATTAAATTTCTTATCCATCTGCTTGTCTATTTCCTGCAGATTATTCTGCTCAAGCGAAAAATATGCTTGTAACACGCTCATCCTTCCGAATGTTGCTTGTTTTGCAACATAAAGCTGTTCAAATTCCGCCATCTGATCCTTGTCCTTGAATTTACATACTACTTTCCCCTCAGGAGCAGCTGCTATTGGCGCTGGAGCTGCAGGCGTTATTGGCGCTGCCACTGCCGTCTTTGGCTTATCCTTTGCAGCTGCAATAGCTGTATCGCTGCAAACAAGCATAATACCTGCTGCAAATGCTACAAGCGCTACTAAAACTATTATCTTCTTCACTGCCACACCTCCTTGTTTTTATTGAGCCTTGCTCAAAACTATTTTATCGTCGGAGAATCTCATTTCTCTCTCCCGACTTCACCTCCACTTATTTTGTCGTCGGAGAAACAATCAATTTGTTGAATTTTTAGCCAATTTTCGTTCAAATTTAACCTCAAATTCTATAGTGGAGGTGAACTTTTTGTTTTGAGCTTGCCTTATGTTTATCTATTAAGTTATCGTCTAAGTTGACTTCACCTCAACCCTCCTGTAGTATCTAACAATCAACTCAATTTACTTATGGGTTGCTCAAAATTACAGGGGGTTTACAAATGTCCAAATTCATCAGAGAAAAACTATTATTTTATCCTGCAAAATTTAATCTCTATGAAGCTATCTTTGAACATCTTGATTTATCTTATCTCAAAGAGCAATTGCCTAAGACAGGCAGAAGACCTTTCCCTCGCCATGGTATTTTAAGAGCCCTTATTTATAAAAATCTCAAGGCTATAAAAACCTTGTCAGAATTATCCTTTGAATTATCTACCAACTTAGGCATAGCCTATGTCTTAGGCTTTGATAAAAAAGCGCCTTCTCGGCATCGATTCGAGGAATTCCTGCATGAGGTACCGAACAAATTACTTCAACAGATCCGCATGCAACAGGTTAAAACCCTCATTAAATTAAGTGTCATCAGCGGTAAATATCTTTCTATTGATTCAACAGCTGTTGTAGCTTGGGTTAAACAGAATAACCCAAAGATATTTATCGAGGGGAAATTCAATAAAGCCAAATTCCCCAAAGGCGATCCTGACGCACGATTGGGTTTTATGGCACTAAAAAAGCTCGTTAAACATTCCAAAGAGCAACAGTTAGAGCTATTTAACAATAAAAATAAATACGATAAACAAATTATATGGTTCTGGGGCTATCGTAATCACGTTATCTTTGACTCATTGACTGAACTGCCTGTATTTGAGATAACCAAACCTGCCAATATACCTGACTGTAAAGTAACCGTACTTGCCTTTAGAGAGCTAAACAGAAACTTTAAGTTTAAACCTAAAGGTGTTCTGGGCGATGCAGCTCATGATTCAAGTTATATTCGTAAATACATAAGGCGCTCTCTTAAGGCCAAAGATTTTATCCCCATTAACCCAAGATCAACCACAAAAGACATCAAGTTTACTAAACATAATACCAGAGCATGTATTGCCGGCTTTGAGATGTATCCTTAGGGTAAATTCAAAGATAGAGGAAGAATTAGACAGAAATTTGTCTGCCCAATTACTCACTCAAAAACCTTCGCTGCTAAATATAACTACCAATGCCCTATGAACCATCCTAAATTTTCTAAAGGTGGCTGTTATGCATATACAAGAGTTGATAAAAGCTACCGCAGTGATTGCATAGATCCTAAATCCAAATACTTTAAGAGAATTTATAACCTTCAATCAGGCAGTGAGCGAGGATTCTCTCGTCTTTTAACCTTCTACATGCAACGGCCTATGCTTGCAGGATTAAAAGCTATCAGCAATCAGTGTACCTTAGCCCATATTGCTATCCTGGCCGTTGCCATTGCTGCTGCAAAATCTAAACAAAAGGAAAAGATCAGATTCATTAGAGGCCTATTAAGAGACCTTTTGCAGAAATAACCTAATTTTCAAAGAATGTCAATTATCTATTTTTCAAAAACCCGAGTTTTGAGCAACCCTCTAGTAATAGAAAGACTTGTTAAGTTTAAGCCTCCTTCTGCTACAGTAATTTCTCCG
>JAGVIO010000064.1 GCA_020056025.1 archaeon | reverse complement strand
GTTTGTCTATTCAGGCGCTTACCACACAATAACATTAAACAGCATAAGCAACGGCAAGGCAACAATAACAGTTGCATCAACAGCAAAGACATTCGCATTATCGCCAGGAGAAGGCGCAAAGGTTGATGTGGATGATGATGGAACATATGACATAGAGATTGTGCTTGTAAGCACATCGGCTTCATCTAGCGCATTGTTTGGCTTAAAGACAACAACAGGAACTGTTCCAGGAACAACTACTGCTGTGCAGCCAGCACCTACACCAACGCCAGCTGAGCAGCCTGTTGTATAGCCTGAAGCAGAGCCAGAAGTTACAGCAGCACCGCCTGAAAAGCCTGCTCCAAAGCCTGTTGCTGAGAAGAAAGAACAACAAAAGGCTGAAGCAAACACAGCTCTAATAATAGGAGTAATTGTTGCTGTTGTGCTGCTTGCAGTGGGTCTTGGAGCATATTTTGCAAAACGCAGGCCGCCTCATCACAAGCATCATTGAAAGGCAAAGACTGCCTTTATTTTTGTTTTTTTAATTAGTTTTTATACGCTTGCTAGCAGAAACATTTATATGTCAGAAATTGCTTTTGACAACACTTCCGCGCTTTAGCTCGGAGATAGCTTCAAAGCAATTTCTGAGCATGCTCAAAAACCGCAGTTTTTGACAAATTAAACATTCAAACTAACTAATAATATAAGGAGGTAAATATAATGAAACTAATAATTTCTATCTTAGCGATACTGGTTTTAATTTCAGCTACAGCAGCAGCATCAATGATAATTCCAGCAAATGAGAATGCAAAAGAGCACTCAAAAGCTCCGGAAAAATCACCTGTGATAGGAGATAACTGGGATCTGGAAAGAGTAGACTTTATCCATTATGCAAAACAGCCTAGCGGCGGAAGCAAGCCAGGCGCTGACACCTGCTATAAGCTGATGGGTGTAAAATGGAGCACTTTGCCTGTCAGTTATGTGATAAATCCAGCAAACCCTGACGGATTGGCAGAGGATTTTGTATCAAGCATAATATCCACAGGAGCAGAAGCATGGGATTCAGCAACATCAAAAGAGCTGCTGAACAATGCAGTAGGCATAGATTACAATGCAGTATACGGCGTGCGGGACTATAAGAATGCTGTTGTTTTCGGTGATTATCCTGACAGCAATGCAATTGCAGTAACATCAATATGGTATACAAAAGTGGGAAAGCAGATAGTGGAGTTTGACATGATATTCAATACCAGATTTGACTGGGGAGATGCATCAGCAAATCCTGCAATAATGGATCTGCAGAACATTGCAACACATGAATTCGGGCACAGTGTCGGACTGAATGATATCTACACATCAACATGCTCAGCAGTGATAATGTACGGCTATTCGTCAAACGGAGACATTGCCAAGAGAACTCTGGAGCAAGCAGATGTCAAAGGCCTGCAGGCAATGTATGGGCCTTAATTTTTTCTTTTTTTGATTAAATAACTGATATCATGAAACTAAAATTACATTGGTATTGGGGATTTTTAGGACTGCTGGGCTTTCTGGGATTGAAAGATCCTGCTTATTATGCTTTCTTTGCATTCTTCTTGTTTTTCCTTCAGCCGCTTGTTAAATCAAAGAAGTAATATTATTTTTTAACTTTCTTCCTCACCTGCCCGCTTCTCTTTAACAAACAATAAAGGGCAGGCTAAGATTTTAAACTTTTTTAAAGAAAAATAGTAGCCCCGGGCAGAAAACCGACGGAATTCTTGCAAATCCCATTTTCGAACTGCCGTCCCAGCCTTTCTGCAGCCGCAAAAAGGTTAGAAATCCTAAGACTTCTGTGCCTCCAAAGGGCTGGATGATTGACCGCTACACTACGGGGCTGCTGGAACCGATACAATCAGAACAGATTTATAAAACTTGTTGTTAACCCAATATAATTTATAAATCTTATTTGAAACCAAATTACTACTTTAAAATGATACTGAAAGCGAAATATTTTTAAATAGGATTTATTTTGCTATACAATTGGGGGCAGATATCTGTCTAATTTTTACAAAGCAAATATTTTAAGGAATCCAAAATGGAAATTTACGAACTTCAGAATGGAATCTATCAGCCAGAAACAAAAGAACTCATCAGGCTGGATAAGATTATAGATAACAATTACAAGCTCCACAAAGGTGTCTACAAGCCAAATTGGCTTGTTCCAGAATCATTCTATAAAAGATTTTCAAAGCCAGTCAAAGCAGCTGCAGCAGCAGGCATTGCATTTGCAGCTTTGGCTTTCAGCAGCGGCTGCCAATACCTGGAATATTCCAGGAATGAAGGAACAACTGACCTTAATCCTGTAAAAGTTTGGGACAAAGGAGTGAAAGAAATTGGATTAGGTGTAGCAGATATTGTTACATTGGACTATGCAGACACAAAAAGGAATGCAAAGATAATTGAAGATGATTTCAAGAATCCGTGGGAACAGATAAAGATATTGGGGGGTACAGGAAAAAGATTGGTTTACATAAATTTCACAAAGCACGACAGCGAATATCCTGTGCAGGAATCAATAGGAAAAACAGTAACCACCTTGTTCGAGCTTGTCTTCGACACTGTTGATGTGCCTTGTTTTGGGCTTTTTGACAATATTCCCTGTGCATTTGGAAGGACAATGAATGGCTTTGTTGAAACAGGAAAGCATACTGTCCAGTGGGTTCCTCAATTAATCAATCCAAATTCTTACGGCGCTAATCTAGTCATTATAGACAATGTGCATAGCAGCGTCTTTATTGTTCCTTGGGAATATGTAACAAATTGCCTGGAGAAAGAAGGATTAGTCAATTATAATAAGCTTAAGCCAATTGAGCCTAAGACAGATTCTCCGGCAAATGAAACTGGATTAGAAGCATTGTTGGGGTTCAAAGGAATGCGCGCTGAAGCTCCAGGCCAAACAGCAAATGCTACAGAAGATGCTGCGCAAACTCAATTTTTGGTAGAATCTAAAGGCAGCTTTGCATCATTTTTGGAATTTATAGGCAGCTTGGGCATAACCAGCTACCAATTTTATGTTATTGCAAATATGTCCAACGGAGGAAATGGCACTAGCTCCAGCAGCAGCCATGGAAATGCAGGAAGTGATGGAGGAGGCGGAGGAGGCTCAACACCACCTGCTCCTGTAAATCCGGCTCCAACACCAGTTCCGTTCCCAGGATTCAGCAGAGACAATCCTCTGGATTGGCTGAAACATATCATCAATCCATTTGAGAACAGCAGTATTTATTTCATTTTAAGGAAATAAAAATAAATGAAAAACAAAAAAATAGGGGGCTTACTTGTATTTGGAATATTACTTCTAGCTCTGGCGATAGCAGCAGAAGCCAGGACTTTCTACAGCGGATGCTTCAACGGATATGTCAACAGCACAATAAACAAGACAGGATGCACTTATACAAGCAGCTACGGCACAAGCACATATGTTCCAGGAAGCGCTCCTCCTGCATGGGCTGTTACAGAGAACAGCTATTTCCCGCTACAATATTCAGCAGCAGGATATGAAACTGTTTCTTACAGCATATATCTTGATTCAAATGTTTTCGCATCATGCGCAGGAGGCGGATGCAATTATACAGCTTCTCCCTGGCAGACAGAATGCATTCCAAGCCCTGGAGCAAAATGGCACTGCAGCCTCTATTACAACAGTGCATATTACAACTCATATTATGTGCTTACTGACGATACTGTGATGAGCTATGTCTATATCTCGCAGAGCGGAGTAAACAATCCTCCTGCAATAATGCCTGTAGTAAATCTGACATATAATGAAGATGCAGGAACACTTTCAAACATTGTGGACATGTGGGCCCAGACAGCAGATGACAAGACTGTTGATGAGTCAATGACATTTGCCTTGATTAGCCAGACAAACACTTCTGTGATCAGCTGCTCTGTAAATTCAGGAAGATATATCTCATGCACTACGCAGACAAATGCATTTGGCTCAAGCAATATAACCTACAGGGCAACAGACTTAGACAGCGCATCTTCAACAGATACTTTCAGGATAGACATCCTGCCTGTAAATGATATCCCTACAGCTCCAAATTCTTCTTACCTTAATGCAAACAACCAGATTGGCCAGAATCTGACAATAACAGGAAACGGCTCAACAGATGTTGATAATGATCCAATAACCTATATGCCTGAATTCAGGTGCGACAATGCAACAGGAACAATCTTGCAGGCAAAATCAGCAACAAATTACTGGACAATAAACGCATCCTGCGGATCTTCCCATACTGTTTATGTTTTGGTTTGGGCAAATGACGGAACAGCAGACAGCGCTTCTTATCAGACTTTGACAAGATTGATTGCAAACGCAGCGCCTGTTATCACGCAAATTTCAAACCAGTCTGTCAATGAAAACTTGACATTCAACTACCAGGTAAACTGCACAGACGCAGACGGAAATCCATTAAACTATTATGACAATACTTCATTGTTCAACATAAACGCAACAGGATTTATTTCAGACCTTCCTGTTGAAGCAGAGGTCGGAATATATTCTATCTCAGTAATCTGCTCAGACGGAAATCTAAACACATCTTCAATCTTTAATTACACAATTGTTAACCTTGCTCCGGTCATTTTTGGACAGATACCTAACCAAACAAAAGCCCAGGGAGCTTCGTGGCAGTATGACTTCAACACAACAGATGACACAGACAATATTGTCTGGGCGATAAATTCATCACTGATATCGATAAATTCAACATCAGGAATGATATCAGACACTCCTGCTGAATCAGAGGCAGGAATCTATTCAATAAGGGTAAATGTGACTGATATATGGGGAGCTTCTGCTTTGCAGACATTTATTTATACAGTCCAGGACACAGTTGCTCCGACAATATCATTCATAAACAATACTCCTGCAAACAATACTTATCTGAATTCAAACAATCTGACGATAAACATAAGCCACTCTGAGCCAAATCCTCTTACTTTAGTGGTATTCCTGAACGGAACAGCGAATGTGTCTACGGCATATTCAGGAAATTCCACAGCAATTACGGTTCCAGGACTGGCTGACGGAACATACACTTATTATGTATTTGCCAATGACACTTCTGGAAATTTTAATCAGACAGAAACAAGGATAGTGAATATAGACATTACCCTGCCTGCTGTGGATTATGTAAGCATAACAGGCCATAATGCTAATGTCTTCTCCCCTCAAAAAATTGACGCGCTTTATGACACAATTGACATATTTGTAAATGCAACAGAGCAGGTCATTTTCCCGCAGGCATTGCCAAGAGGGCTTGCGATAATAAATTCAACAGGAGGGATTGCCAAATACTTTTATACGTCTAGCTTTGGCAACTCAATAAACAAGACATGGGATGGCAAAAACTCAGGAGGATCATATTATGTCCCAGACGGCAACTATACGATAAATGCAACCCTGCA
Source organism: archaeon (assembly GCA_020056025.1). Classification (GTDB taxonomy): domain Archaea; phylum Nanobdellota; class Nanobdellia; order Woesearchaeales; family WJKL01; genus JAGVIO01. Next base: position 16,141 of record JAGVIO010000064.1, on the reverse strand, counting down.
GGATATTGCAGGCAACACTGCAACATATACTGTTGGAAGCATAATAGTTGACAACAGCGCACCTGTGATAACAGACAATTCAGGCCTTTTGCCAAACACGTATTATAACACAACAAAAATAATTAACATTACATTTTCAGACATGACTAACTTTACTGCAAACATATTTGTAAATGGCACTCTGGCAAACTTCTCATTCGGAGGAAATATGACTTTGCTGTACAATCTTTCCTCAGACGGAAATTATACTTATTTTGCAAATGCAACAGACATAGTAAACAATACAAATTCAACAGCCCCAATATCAGATATAATCATTGACCTGACTTCTCCGTCTCTGGAGATAGACGCTCTTCCTGATTTAATCAATGTCAGCTACATATTAGTTACTGGGAATTATACTGAACTGAATCCTGCAGTTATAATAGTAAACGGAACAGCTGCAAACTTCTCAGGAGGGTTCTTCAATGCAACAATAAGCCTTGCTGAAGGAAACAATACTATCATTGCAGCAATAACAGACAATGCAGGAAATGCAGGAACAGATTCTGACTGGGTTGTTGTTGATACCTTGAGCCCAATAATAAATTTCAATTATCCTCTGACAAGCGAAAATTTCTCAACAAATATTACTATCAATATAACTGCATCAGATGCGCATCTTGACACGATACAATTGTGGGTAAATGGAACTGCTGTTGCAAATGTGACATCTGGAACAACTTTCGGAACAGCATTGTTCAATTTGTCAGACGGAACTTACATAGTGAATGCAACTGTGAATGATTCATTGGGGCACACTAACATCACAGAAACAAGGATTTTTGTCATTGATACAACCTTGCCGATAATATCTATGGATCCTATTGTTCAGCTGATCAATACAACGCAGTATAATATAACAGGAGCGTACATAGAGGCAAACCTGAAAAACATAACTGTAAACGGAACATTGGCAAATGTGAATGAAACTAATTTCTGGGCAAATATCAGCCTTACAGAAGGAAACAATACAATTATAGCAATTGCAAGAGATATTTTAGGAAACTCTGCGCAAATTATGAATTGGACTGTTGTTGACACAATCAATCCATACATTTCGTTCAATTCGCCTTTATCTGGAAATTATTCAAGCAATCAGACTATTAATATAACTGCATCTGATGCGCATCTTGGCACAATACAATTATGGGTAAATGGAAGTGCTGTTGCAAATGTGACATCTGGAACAACTTTCGGAACAGCATTGTTCAATTTGTCAGACGGCAATTACACAGTCTATGCAACAGTCAATGATACAATAGGGCATACTAACATCACAGAAACAAGAATAATAACTATAGATACAATTGCTCCATATGTACAGTTTGTTCTGCCAACTGAAACAAATGATTCTGTTATAAACATCGGAGCAATTGATACAAATGTGACTGCAGCAGACCCTAATTTTGCAAACATCACAACATATCTTTATAATACAACAGGATTGATTATAGCAATAACAAACACTTCAACAGACGCATACAATCTTTTTACAGGATTGCCTGACGGAGATTATTTCATAAATGCAACTGCTTATGACATTGTTGGAAGAGCGAATAGCACTGAAACAAGGACTGTAAACATCGATACAAGAAATCCGCTGATTAGTTTTGTTGCGCCTACAAATTCAACAGGCAATTACTCCCAGAATTTTATCCTCGCAAATGTCTCTGTTTCTGATGCAAATCCTGAAAATGTAACAATCTTCCTTTACAATTTATCTGGACTGATAAATTCAACAACAGGAAATGCAAATTATCCATTTTTTATTAATTTCACAAATCTCATTGACGGAATATATTACCTGAATGCAACTGCAAATGATACTGTACAGCATCTGAACTCTACGCAGACATTTACAATCTTGCTTGACACAGTAAGCCCATATATATCATTCAACTCACCGCCTTCATCTGGAAATTATTCATCAAACTTAACAATAAATATTACAGCATCAGATGCAAACTTAGGCACAATACAATTGTGGGTCAACGGAAATGCTGTTGTAAACTCAACAACAGGAGAGGCGCTGTTCAACATCTCAGACGGAATATATGTTGTGAATGCAACTGTGAATGACATTTTAGGGCACACAAACTTCACAGAAACAAGAATAATTTTGATAGATACTACAATACCAATCATAACAATGGATGCTGTCAATCAATTGATAAACAGGAGCTGGTACAATGTCTCTGGAACATATGCTGAAACAAACCTGGTTAACATTACAGTTAACGGACAGTTGGCAAATGCTTCTGCAGGAACATACTGGGCTGTTGTTGGAGGTCTTTTTGACGGAAACAATACCTTGAATGCAACTGTAACCGATATTGTTGGAAACACAGCATGGATTGCTAACTGGACTTTTGTTGACACAATTGCACCGTCTGTGGTCGACAACATGCCAATTGGGACTGGATATTGCAATACTACAAAACTGATTAACATAACATTTGCTGATGCAAATAATATTACTGCTGCAAATATTTATGTAAATGGTTCTGTTGTCAATTCCTCGACTGGAAATGTTACACTATCATTTATTTTGTCTAACGAAGGCAATTTCACTTATTTTGCAAATGCAACTGATATTGCCAATAATGTCAATGCAACAACGCCTGTTGCTGGAATATCAATTGACTTATATTATCCATTAGTCAGCTTTGTTAACCCTCCCCAAAATGGCACATACGCCCTGAACCAGATAATCAATGTAACTGCATTTGACAGAAACCTTGTAAACATCACTATATACAACAGTTCGACGGTATTAAGGGTGTGCACAGCTTCACCATGTAATTACACTCTATTCCAAGAAGGCAATTTCATGATCTATGCAGAAGCATATGATATTGTTGGACGGCAAAACCTAACAGAAACATTAAATCTGACAATAGACAAAACCTCACCTTCAATACAGATTGATTCGACATCAATACAAAACAATGCAAATATCAGCGTAAATAATTTCCTGGTAAACATTACAGCAGACGACAGCAGTCTTGCAAATATTACTATCTATCTTTATAACACAACAAATATAGTGAATGCAACAACCAGCATAACAAGCCCATTTGCACTTAATTTCACATTGCCTGATGAAAGGTATTATTTCAATGCAACTGCTTATGATGCAGCAGGAAAGTCAAATTCAACAGAAACAAGGACTGTCCTGATTGACACAACCTTGCCGACAATAACTATTAATCCAATTCCACAATTGATAAACACAACGCAGTATAATATTACAGGGACATTCATTGAAGCAAACATTGTAAATATCACTGTGAATGGAAACTTGACAACAAGAAACGGAAACAATTATTGGGCGCTTATAAATTTAAGCGAAGGCAACAACACTATCAATGCGACAATCACGGATATTGTCGGGCTTGTCAATTCAGCTGCAAACTGGACATTTGTTGACATAACCAAGCCTTACATCTCATTCAACAGCCCTGCATCTGGAAATTATAATGCAAACCAGACAATAAATATATCTGCATCTGACATTTATCTAGACACAATACAATTGTGGATAAATGGGCAAGCTGTGGTTAACACAACACCAGGGGCAACTTCTGTCTTCTACAATCTGTCAGACGGAAATTATACTGTCTATGCAACAGTTAATGATACTTTAGGGCATACTAATACCACAGAAACAAGGAATATATTAGTTGATACAGTCTACCCTGCGTGGAATCCATTGCCAAATGCCACATTGTCTGCAGAATACGGCTATGCTTTCAGTTATGATGTAAATGCAACAGATTCAAATGGCATCATAACATATGCAGTCAACAATACTAATTTCACAATAAACACAAATGGCCTGATAACAGACAACACATTCCTTGCTATGGGAATTTATGACCTGATGGTCAATGCAACCGACATAGCAAACAACACAAATTCAACAACAATATCAATCACAGTGAATGATACTCTTGCTCCGAGCGTAACAAACAGCAATATCCCATTATCAACATATTTCAACCAGTCATTCAACATAACAGTAGATGCATTTGACTTCAATCTTGCAAATGTCACAGCAGAGCTGATAAACAGCACTGGCTCAAGCCTGTATAACTGGTCGATGAATCTGTCGACAGGAATAACTTATATCTACACAGTGCCAAACAATACTCTTAGTGCAGGAAATTACAATGTAACTTATTATGCAAATGATACACTAAGCCATCTGAATGATACTGTCAAAGCCAGCTTTACAATTGTAGGAACTGTAAACACAGTGCCAAACATAAGCATAATTTCAAACTCACCTGTCAGCGAAGGCCAGACATTGTATATCAATGTATCTTCGTATGATCCAGAAGGGGCAACTCCTTCAATCATATTGAACAGGAATGGAACCCAGGTTGCAACTGCAGCAGGCAACTTATTGCAGTACAGCTGGACAACAAACAACACAGATTCAGGAGCTTATAATTTCACTGCATCAACAACAGACGGAATACTGACAAACTATGCAACTTCAATTATCACAGTCAATAACCAGAGAATACCTGGATTTGTAAGCGTAACACCTGCAAATACATCAACTGTCTATGTATCAAACAACACAATAACAGTTGTCTTTGACTCAAATGTCACAAATGTGCAGATGTATGACAATTTAGGAGGAGCTCTTGTTCCTGCTGTGTTCCAGACAAATGCAACTTACAACAGCCTGCTTGCAGAAGGAACACATTACTTAAATATCACTGCAACAAAGAACTCGACTTCAAACACAGAGACTTATTATTGGCAATTTACAGTTGACCTGACAGGAACATTGACAGGCTATGTCTTAGACACAAACGGAGCAGGAATCGCTAATGTAAATGTGACAATCTACAATGCAACAAACAATGCAATAGGCTATTCATCAACCTATGCAACAGGCGAATTCAAGAATCCGTTTACTTTATCAGAAGGCTTTTACAGCATGAATGTGACAGCAGACAGCTATACGAGAAACTCAACATTATTCAACATGACAGGCCAGGACAGGCAACTAAACATCTCTTCATCTTCTGTACCTGATGCAGCAATATACTCATTGAATCACTCTGTATCACACATAGTTGAATACCAGAATATAACATTCACTGCAGTTGTAGGCTATGTTGGCCAGACACCGAAGAATGGAATTATCAGGTTGTATGCAAACAACACAGAAGTTTACAACAGCACAATCAATTTCATTGACAATAATAACAATTCAGTCAATCTGTACTGGACTGCAACAACAGGAGATTATGACATGAAGGTTGCTGTGGATTCTGTAACAGATGAAAGCTACACAGCAGACAATAATTATTATGAGTATGGGCTAAGCGTAGCTGACCTGCAGAATTCGCTGTTCTCATATTTTTATGTAGACAACACCACAAGGCAGGCAAACAATACATTCACAGCATGGCTCTCTGTTGAAAACCTTGCGCCAGCTGCTTTGTACAATATGCCTGTCAAGCTGGTAAATGAATCAGGCCTGTTCATAATCGGAGCTGATACGCAGGCAATCAACCTTTCTGCAGGACAGATCAAATGGCTGAGCTGGAATGTGAATACAAGCGATTATAATATCACAGCAGACAGCCCTGATCAATTGAATGCAACAATATACGGAGAAAGAATAGCAAATATCTCAATCCAGAATCCAACAGGCGGGGGCTTTGTAAAATTAGCATGCCCTGCTGACTTATTGATAACAGACAAATTAGGAATGAGGTTGGGATATGATGCAGACGGCAATTTCTATAACGAGATTCCAGGAGCAATGTTATTGTCAGATGACGGGGAAACAGAAAGCTATTACATACCTTCAAACATATTGGACATGAAGTATAATGTCATTGCAAAAGGTGAAGGGGATTATGAGCTGACAATAGAAGACACTGCCTTAAGACAGACAATCTTGACAGAGCCAATCAACATAACAGGCGGCGAGACATTTGAGCTTACAATAGATTCTTCTGATATTGAAAGTGATATAGCTGTGCTTATCAAGATAGATGAAGACGGAGACGGAATAATAGACTCAATTACAGAGTCAGGCAAAACAGTCACAGTTGAAGACATTGGAAATAAGCAAAATGCAACAGAACAACTGTCAATCGCAGGCACAGTAGGCGCATCAGGAAAATACAGAATCAAATATTTAGAGAAACAGCTTGACAAGCTGCTTGAAAATGCAGAGGGCATTAATTTGACATCAATCGAGCCATTGATAACTGAATTCAAGGATTATCTTTCAATTGCTGATGCAAATTACAAGACAGCAAGGGCTGATTTAAGAGAGTCGAAGAAGAAAAATTCAATTAGCAGCTCTGAATTGAAAGCAAATGCAGCATCATTGATTGAAAATACAGGCGTATATCTGAGAGAAGCAAATGCCTTGCTGGCAAAGATTGCATTGCAGATTGAATTATTGAGAAATGTGCCTTTGACAATAGAATTGACTGTTGAGGATAATGAAACAATAACATTAAACCAGACGATGATGATTAATGAAACAATTGCTCCAGAAACAGATTTAGACAATACCACAGAAGATAATGAAACAATTGTGGAGCAGCTGGAAATAATAGAGCCAATTGCAGACGAAGAAACAGAAGTAATAGAGCCTGTAGAACAGGAAACGCCTGCAGAGCAAACAAACATATCAGAAACAGCAGAAGAGACTGTTCCTGAAACAGATGAGCAGCAAGCACCAGCTGAAGAGCCTGCTGAAGAAGAACAGCCAGCAATTGAAGAAATGCCTGCTGAAGAATCAACCATAGAAGAACCTGCTGAAGTAGAGACAATTGCAGAAGAGCCTGTTGAAGTGCAGACAATAATTGAAGAGCCTGTTGAAATACAGACTTTGCCAATAGAGAATAATATGCTGATCAACCAGTCAAACAATAACCAAGCTGAGAGCAATGGATTATAAAAAACTAATAATATTCATTGTAGCGCTTGTTGCGCTTTCGTATAGTGTCAACGCTGTGTGCGTAGGCCCGACTGATTTTTGCCTGAACATTGGCGCAGGCAATCTTACACAAGGAGAGATAAGGACAGCCACTCTTACAATATATAATGCAACCGGCTTTGACACAACCATTGTCGTTGCATATACTTCTAACATTAACATAAGCATTGCAAATACTATCAACATTGCTGCAGGAGAATTTGCTGTGGCAGGGCCTTTCAAAATGTACACAAAGGTCTGGAACATAACAGCACTGCAGGGCGGAGATATGCAGATCAATGCAACAACAAGCACGGTATGGAATGAGCCGAATATCTCTGAGACAAGGTTCATAGACGGAGCAATAACAACAATACAGTCGATATCGAACCCTGCACTGATGTATCCTACATCGAATTATGCATTCCTGATAAATGTCACAATAGCAAACTCAGGAACATCTGCTGACACTAATTTTGAAGCTTCTCTGAGATACAACATTACACTGCTGAATGTAACCAATGCGTACATTTGCAGCTCTGGCTCATGCTCAGCAAAAGCAATAAACTCTTCAGTTGAAAACGGGCTGAACAAGACATACATAACTTATGATTCATCTTTGGCTGCAGGAGCAACATCAAAAGTGGTGTTCAATATTACTGCTGCTAATTTAGGGCAGGTTTATACTCAGCAGATAAGCGCAAAAGTGAGGAATGAATACCTCGCAAAGAGCATCAGCATACAGCAGTCTCCTGCCTATAGCATGAATATAACTAAAGTCTACAATTCAACAGCAGGGCCACTGACAATCACAAGCAGCAATGTAACTGTAAACTTGCCAATACAGGTTGACAACATTGGAAACATGGACCTTTCATCAATAACAGTTGCATCTTATCTGAATTCAACACAGCTGGGCTCTGAATCCATAAGCATAACTGCATCAAACTATTATACTAAGACTTATTCAGTCAATTTCGAGACAAATAATTTTAGAGCAGGAACATACAATCTCTCTGTCTCTGCTTCGCATGCACAGGCATCTGACACTGATTCAAAATTGATTACAATCAGCTTTACATTCAATGATTCAGATAGTGACGGGTATTATCCAACTGTTAATGGCGGAACAGACTGCAATGACGCAGATGCATCAAAATACACAGGCGCTTCATGCACTGTTTCAGGATACACTGGCTCGTCTTACAATTCAAGCTGTATATGCACAGGCGGCACAGCTACAGGCGGAGGAACAGGAGGCGGTGGCGGAGGAGGAAGCAGCACAGAACCTGTAACCCAGCCATCACTTATTGCAGAATCTGACGAAGGAAGCAATGTCATGATCCAAAAGACCTTGAAAGAGAAAGAATCATCCGGCTTTGCAGTCAAAGGAAAAGAGCACAAGATCACTTTGAACAAGATAAGGCAGGATTCTGTTGACATTACACTGCAGTCAGAGCCAATAAATGCCACTCTTTATCTTAAGCAGAGAACTTCTTTTGACCTTGATGAGGATGGAGCAAAGGATGTTGCAATAACGCTGAAGAGCATTGACTTTGCTGCAAAGCAGGCAACATTTGTTCTTGAAGAGATTGCTGCTTCTGCTGTTGAAAAAACAACTTCAGCACTTGAGATTCCAGCAGAAGGGAAAATAACCAAAAAAGCAAAGGCAAAACCTGAAACAGAGCAAACAGATACTGGAATGTCAACTAAGGCAAAGATTGAACTGGTATTGCTGATTGCAGGGATTATAGTGATTGTCATAGCAGCAGTGATTGTATGGAATAAGATAAAAGAGAAGAAGAGAAACAGAAAGAAAAGGAAAAGGTAATAGTTCTAAGAGAAAAAGATGATAAAATTATTCGGCACAGTCCATAGCGGGCATACAATGGACATACTTTTCAGAAGAAAAGAGATAGACTTGTTTCCAACTTCAGAATTGCTGAAAAGGATAGAGCAATTTCCTGCAAAAACCAAAGTGGGATTTGAACATTTTAGCCAAGAGGATTTGGCTGAAATTATAAATAATTTAGAAGAGCTTTGCCAGGCAAACAGATTTGGCGTGACTTACCAAGATTCAGGCAGGTATTGGAAATATATATCTGCCCACTGCAAATCCTATGGCCATGATATTTTATGGCTGGAAGATAAAGGCACCTGGCTGAAACATAGCCTTGCTCTCGTAGAGCTTGAAAAAATAAAATTAAAGGACTTGTGCCGTGAAGATGGAGAATCAGATAGGGATTATTTTAAAAAATTAGTGGCGTTGAATGAAGAAAAGCACAAAGCGCAGGTTAATTTAGACAGGATATTTTTACTGGAAAGAGATGAAGCTATGCTGCGAAATATTGCATCCCAGGGAGCGCAGGTTGTTGTAGCAGGAAAATGCCATACTGATGCATGGGTATTGAACAAAGATGAGATTAAATCTAAATATGGAATTGAGTTCGGGTAATATTCAACAGATGATTTATTTCAAAGATTTTATCATGGTATTGTTCCAGACCCTCAACTGGATGTTCTAGAATTTATAGAGGATGCTGTTCCAGACAAAAACCAAGTATATGAGTTTATAAGAACGAGGAAGGAAATAACACTTTCAGAAAAAGGGATGTTCTCAGACAAGACGCCTGACTGGGTAGGAACATGGAATGTTTATAATCCGTCGTATGGTTATTTTGAATTGTTCATTGACAAGCAGGAAGATGGGATTACAAAAGGAAGGATAGAGGACTGCTTTGGAACAGCTACATTTTCAGGCAAAATTACTCCGCACTATGTAGACTTTGTCAAGAGATATGTCCATTGTACAGAAGGCTCATATAAATCAGACATAACCTATTTTGCATCAAGGAGATGCGAAAGCGACATGCATCTTGGGGTTTACGAATGTGATGAAGGCAGCGGCAACTTTTTTATGGAAAAGGCAGGGAGAAAAAGCTCTCCTCTTGAAATGGCTTTGGCTTGGTTTGATTTAAAAGAAGAGGAAGAAAAGAGGAATAATGATATGGAGCCGGAAATACCGTTTTAGTTTTGCTGTTTATCTTTATTTTTCTCAAACAAAGGAGCTTTTCCGTCTGGCAGCTGCTCATACCATCTCTGGGTGTAAAATGCCAGCTTCCAGCCGTCAAATGGGAATGCAATCTGATTAACTTTATCTTTATGGCCAGGGCATAGTCCTGTGCTCTCGTAATTTTCTTTATCATATTTATCAAGCTCATTGGCTCTGTCGCATCGCCAATATCTGCCTGGACTGCATTTGCAATGCACTAGTTCATAGTCAGGCGCAAGGTTCAGCCTTCTGATTATTGTCTCAAGAGAAAGCACTGTTGCTTTGTCAGAAAGAATTGAATAGCAGACATCAACCAATATCTCGGGCTCCTGGCTCTCAAATGCCTCAAGCTCTCTTTCTGTCCTGTGAGAGCATCTTATCCTGCCTGCAAGGTCAGTAAAAGTGCCTGAATGTGATTTGTCTCTTGGGCAGGAATCAAGGTGGATGTATGGCAATTCAGATGTTTTATAAAGATTCTCGATATCATCTTTTTTAAGCCAGAGATCCTGGAAATTAGCTTCATTCTGTCTCATCCAGTTCTGAATGAAGCCAAGCATCTGCTGTATGTTCATCTCATACAGGACTGTTGTTTCACCGCCCCATCTGCTGCTGTCAAAGCATGCTCCAAGATACTTGCCTTTCATGTTTTCTCTTTGCTGCAGCAGATCAGCCTGCTCTTTCGGAGACCTTCTGTTTGTGGCAAGATAAGGCTCTTCTTTGTTCAGGACGTCTAAGAAAGCATGAGGCAGAGTCATAATAATGAAAATCAGCCCTTATTTTATAAATATATTTGTGGTGGAGTAGATAAGAGAAAATGAAAGGAATCTATCGCATTATTTTATTGTCCACATTTTTGAAATCAATTATCGATTTGTGGACAAGTGAATCTGGTCTATCATTACATCAAACATCATATTGCAGTATTCCTTGCGTTTGCCTACATTATGCAAATCAATTGCCTCGTAATATTTCTGCCTGTTTTTTACAGGGACAAAGAGTTTAGGGTATCCTGCTTTCATCAAGACCCAGTTCATCAAGGCTCTTCCTGTCCTGCCGTTCCCGTCCTCAAATGGATGGATTTCAACAAATTTGACATGGATAAGGCAGGCCATCACAAAAGGATGGAACTTATTCTTGTTCTCGTAATAAAAATCAATCATTTCCTTAATCAGCCTTGGCACATCCTTTTCATTAGGGGGGACAAAATCAGCGCCTTCTATCTTTACCTGAAAAAACCTGATTCTGCCAGGATAAACCACTCCTGTATTTTTCGTTAAAATTCCATTCAATTTCTCAATAAACTCAATTGTCAGCTTGCCTTTATACATTTTCAGGAAATCAAGCGCCTCTTTTCCATTAATCGCCTCATTATAATCTTTTGGAGGTGCGCCGGAAGGGATTTGCTTCTCATTGATTATAAGATAAGTGTCCCTCAAAGTCAATCTGTTTCCTTCTATCGCATTGGAGTTGTATGTGAACCTTATAACAAAATCAGACTCTTCTTTTTCAATGACGGTCTTGGGAAGGATCTTGACATGATTCTGGTAAACTTCCCTGAAATCGTCAATGACTTCCAGCTTGTTTGCATCAATTAAATCATTATTGTATATCTTATACTGCTCAAGCATCAGCTCCTTAAGTTTTTTTGCGATAATCCCCTTAGAAGGCTTTTCTGTACCTAATTTTACCCTTATCTTCTTCCATTTATTGACTCCTACCCTCAGGGTTTTTCCAAGGTAATAGAATGTTTTGCTTCCAGATTTGACCTTGTCTATGTATGCCATACTATATTATATTGTCCACATTATATATAAACCTTTCTATTTTGTGGACAACTGATTTCACATACCTAAGAATTTCAAAATTAAGGCTGTTAGTTTTATTCATACAAATCTTTAGGAACCTTAAATTCCTTGTCAGAGAAAACTATTTCTTCAGCCTGTGAAATTGCCTTTTTGCAGATATTGTTCATATACTCATGCTTGGCTTCAACTTCCTTGCTGGTTATAGACGAGCCGTATCTTGCAGCTTCCCTCTCGTCCACATCTGATTTTTCTTCCTTCGAGCTGTAAACAGTGATTCTGTCAATAAAGTCATCGTCATAATCTATCAAGCTGTTGGCCTTGGCATACCGCAAAAAGGCAGCTGTGCATTTTTGGCTTCTGCTTTCAATTCCAAACTTTGACAGGATAGCCAATGCACAATAATAAAGGGTATAAAACCATTCTTCAGGAATCTTGTAGTCATACCCCTGCGCCTTGTACAGGTCACAGAGCTGCAAGTTTATTTTTGCCTTGGCGATATATTCTTCTGCTGCTTTGTTATCCGGCTTTGCAATAAGAAGGCCCTTATGCTTCTTGCCTTTCTTTTCATCTTTTAAGGCAAGCACAAAACAATCCCTGACTTCTTTCGTCATTTTTTAATTACGCCTCTCATGAACTTAATGAATTTTTCCTGGCCAAACAATACTATGCCTTTCCTGACTGCATCAATGAAAGCTTTGTTTGGCTTTTCAAGCTCCTGCTTAAATTCTGCCTGCGTGAAGCTCAGAGCATGGATTTTCTTGATTTGGGTTTTTTGGATTTTCCTTATCGATTCATCAATATCCAGAAACTTGCTCTTGTTAGAAACAATATTTAAGATGTCAATGTCATTGGCTTCTTTTGGCGAAGAGATTATGCTTCCATAGATCACAAGAAAATCTGCCTTGTTTTCAAGCTCTGCAAAATTACTGCGCCACCTTTGATTTTGCAATACATCTTCAGTCAAAGATAAAGCCAGGGTTTTCTCTACAATAGGATTCTCCCAGTTTAAGCCTATGAGATATGTGCTTGTTTTTCCTGTTCCAGCTGAAGAAAGAATGATAAGCTTTTCTGTTTCCATCTTTTTAAGGACTTTCCAGATTCCTACCCTGCTCATGCCTGTTTCTTTAGATAATGATGTTATGGTTGGCTTTATTGCAAGGTCCTTGAGCAGGATTTTCATGATTTTTGTGCTTGGCTTGTCGGTTTTCATTTGCTATTTCCTTTTAGTTAATAGTTATTAACTGATTGTTAATAGTATATATAAACCTTTCTATTTTGTGGACAACTATTTTTCACATACCTAAGAATTTCAGCAATCCATACACCAGGAATGCAGGCCAGACCAATGCTTTCAGTATGCCTAAAACACCCATCCAGAATCCTGTTGCAGTTGAGATATAATAAACAGCTGCTCCGATAAAGCCAAGGCCATAGCCGGAAGTTCCTGTATGGCATCTGAAACATCTTATTTTAGGAATGTTCTTGTTTGCGGTTTTTTGAATTTTCTTGTCCATAGTTTGCACCTCGTTTTGATTATAATTTGCTTTTAAGATAAGCCTTCAGTTTCAATAAAAAAATTTTATTAGCGGGCTTATACCTGTTTACCAGCATGTTTCCATAGTCTGGGTCTGAAAATGTTCTGTTTGCAAACCTGATTTTGTGTTTGTACCTTGGGATCAGGTGAAAATGTATATGCCTTGACATGTTTCCCATCTGCATCACATTAAACCAGTCTGGGTTGAATGCTTTTATCAGCACTTTTTTCAGCTCTTTGATTATCTTCTTAAGCTCAATAAGCTCAGCATCTGTCAGCTCATCAAAATATTCAGCGTGCCTCTTAAGAATAATGTAAATCCAGCCGATGGGAGTAGGGCTTTCTGAAACAACTGCAATCCAATGAGGATACTTTTTCAGTATCAAGTCAGATTTGAAATTGCATTTGCTGCATGTTTTTGTCATTTTACCTTTGCCCAGACCATATATGCAGAATAAACCTTGAAATTTAAAAACGTATCGGAAATAGATTTATGTAAAATAGCTCTGCGCAGACTTTGACTTTACCTTTTCAATCTCTTCTATAAGAACAAGATACGGCTTTATCTCATTTTCAAGCTCGTCTGCTTTCTTCAGGCCCTTTTCAGTAATTTTTAAGAATTTGTTTTCATACTGTATCAATTTCTTTTTTCCCAATATTTCAAGATTAAGATACAGGCCTCTTTCTGACTTGTCAATTATTTTAGAATCTTTCAATAGCTTGATGAACGCAATCTTTGACACAGACGCATGCAAAGGCTTGTCTGAGAATTTCAAATTTACTTTTTCGAGGTATCTTCTAAGAGCAAACAATACAAACAAATGTTTTTTGCTTATTTTTGCCATCTTATCCCTTGTAAAGCAATTTATGTTTATAATCCTTTCGGCTTATGGTTTTGCTTTGCTTAATCCAGCAGCCTTTTTTCTGCTTTTATTTTTTTCAAATATTTTGCAACAGCTTTGGGAACATACTTTTCCCAGTTTTTGTTTTCTTTAATCTTTTTTCTTATGCCTGTTGCATGCAAGCCAAAATATCTTTTCATTTTTTTAACTTTCTTGCCCATCTTTTTTATGCAGCCTGCTGTCCATTTGTTGCCTGTATATGCAACATCAAAGTCAGGGCACAAAGAATTCAATTCTTTTATCCACGCAATGTCATTTCCAGTGTCATGTATTGCAATAATCTTATAATTCTTAATTTTCTCTGCTTTCATTGCATTTTTAATCATTTCAGCCCTTTCTTCAATAGTAAAAGGATTGTTTAGTCCAGATGTTCCTCCAATGCCAATGTAAATCAAAGAATGCTGCTTAAGAATCTGCTTAACAGCTTCAAGATGGCCTTTATGGAATGGCTGGAATCGTCCTATGAACAATGCTTTTGACATTTTTCTTATAAAGGCAAGGAGTTATATAAAGTTAACTTTGAAAAACTTAGTTTAAGGCAGCCTTTTCTTTTAAAGAAAAGTCTGGCGAAAAGAAACTGATTCTTGATATAAAAACCAAAACATTCAAATATTATAACCCTCTATAGATTGTTATGGCAACAACAATACAGATAAACGAGGAGACAAAGAGAGAGCTGGCTGAATCCCGCGCAGAGATAAAGAAAGGCAAATTCAAAACTCTTGAGCAGGTTAAGAAAGAAGCAGGATTATAAATTTCCTTTTTATACGCCGAAACCTTTATAAACAATCGTCCTATAATCTTCACTAAAAGTGGGGTGAATGCCTATGTTGATAGTCAAAGCAAAGATCAAAAGCGCTGTTCCGGGGATGAGTGTTTCAGCAGATGTGCCAGAAGCGCTCAACAGGAGAGTGGACCAGCTTATCAAGGATGCTGCTGAAAGGGCAAAGGCAAACGGCAGAAAGACTTTGATGGCAAAGGACTTTTGATTTTTACAAAAGGGCATGAGCCCTTGTTTTTATTATAATTATGGTTAAATTGCAATTTTATCCGACAGATGCGACCTACAGGCTGACAGATGACAGGGCTTCTATTTATTTGTACGGAAGGACGCAGGACAACCAGCAGATCTGTGTGATTGATCCTGACTTCAGGCCTTATTTCTATGTTTTCCTGAAAGACAATAACCAGATCAATGAATTCTGCCAAAAGGTTGTGAAAATCGCTGTTGAGAACAAAGGCATGACTGCAAAAGTTGTCTCAGCAGAAACTGCTGAAAAGAATTATCTTGGCAGGCCAAAGACAGCTGTAAGGGTTTTTACACAGCTGCCGCATGATGTGCCTATAATAAGGGATGTCATCAAAGAATGGGATATCATAGAATCAATACATGAATATGATTTCCCTTTCACAAGAAGGTATTTTATTGACAAAAATATAATCCCATTCACTTTGGTCAAAGCAGAAGGCGAGTTTGTGCCTATGCACAGCAGAGTGCAGTGCTTTTCAGCAAAGCATGTTGAGCAGGCTGCAACTGATTCTTTGCCTTATCAGAATATCCTTGCTTTTGACATTGAGACCTACAACCCTCATGGAAAAGGAATGGACACAGAAGCAAACCCTATCCTGATGCTCGCTTTCTGCGGCAAGGATTTCAAAAAGGTGATTACCTGGAAGACATTCAAGACAAAAGAGAATTACATTGAATTTGTAGACGGAGAAGCAGAGCTTTTGCAGAGATTCAAAGAGATTGTCGACCATCACAGGCCAGATATACTTGCAGGATATTTTTCAGACGGGTTTGACCTTCCTTACATACTTGCGCGTGCTAAGAAATACAAGATT
>JAGVIO010000115.1 GCA_020056025.1 archaeon | reverse complement strand
TGGATGTTTTCTCTCCTGGATTAAGCTTCTGGCAGATAATACTTGGATTGTTCATGCACAATATCCCTGTGTTTATCTTAGCGATTGTACTGTGGATATCCTGGAAGTATGAGATAGTAGGAGGGATTGCTTTTATCCTGGGAGGAATTGGCTATATCGCAATGATTTTGGCTAATATCATCACAACAGGCTTTGAATGGTATTATTTATCTTGGGCAGTACAGATTTCAGGAATTGCTTTCTTTATAGGAATCCTGTTCCTGATGAACTGGCGAAGAAAGAAGAAATAATAAAAGGTGCCTGCCTTTCAATCGATTCTCAAACAATCAGCCTCGCCAGCATCAATCCTGAAGCAGAATAATGGCGAGCAAAGAAAAATTATTTTCTGCAATTTCCAAATTAAAAAGATTGCTGCCTCGGACTTTCGAGAGATTGCGCAAAATATATAGTGCACGAAGCACGTTGCATATTGTTTGAGCTTCCTGTCGAACCAAGGCAGCAATCCTTAATAATCATCTGATGTATAAAAAGATTGTTATGCGCAATATTCCTGTTATCTAATTGTCAATGCTTTTTAGGTGCAGCCCATTTTTCATACACTTCAAAGGCTTTCAAAGCAAGTATTCTTATTGGTTCCCAGAGTTCTGATGAGTTTCTAATTTCTTCTTTTGTAAACCATTTATAGCCGTCTAATTCATCTTCCAGAATTTTAAGATTATCGATATTTTCTGCAACGCATACAAAATCAAAACTCATTTTTCTATGATCTCCTGAATCTCTTGCATGAATATAAAACGGCCTGGGCAATTCTTTAAACCCGTTGTCAGAAGAAACTTTCTCATAATGAGTGTAGTTTTCCAAAAATTTAACTTCTAGGTTTACTTCTTCCTTTATTTCTCTTTCTAATGTTTCATCAAGTGTTTCATTTTCTTCAGCATGTCCGCCTACGTGAAGCCACTTTCCGGTTCTTTTATGTTTAATTAAAAGAAGTTTGCCATTATGAAAAATAAATGCAGTTACAGTAGTTTTTAATTTTTTAGTCACAGATTATAATAATCGCCAATTGTTTAAATAGCTTTTCAATATAAGGGCTCTTCAGCAAAAGGAGATTGACGGCGTATATGCCATTTTAAACAAATCTGAAGCAAAGCATTTATATAATTCTTTAATAATCATACAGATTATGGATGCCTTTCAAATATATATAATAATCTCCATTGCTGTACTGGCAATAATCGCAATCCTTGTATTTTTCATAAACAAGAAAAAGAAGGAGCAGGGGCTTACTCCGCTGGCAAAGTACGCGTTTATATTTGTCATAGCAGGCATTCTTTTCGGAGACAACTGGATGATTGGCTACAGTTTATTAGGGATTGGAATAATTCTTGCAGTGATTGACATTGTAATGAAATTAAAGAAATAATCTTATCTGCCTCTGAGACGCTTTTCCATGAACATATTTGCGAAAAATATTTATATTTGCTGCCAATCACTATTTGTCATGATAATAAAGGAAGTTGAATTAGGGCAGACAGAAGGAAGCAAAAGGCAAGCTATCCATGGAAATTTAGGCAGGCAGGTAATTCTCCATGATGGCCATGAAGAATGGTGCCACGGATTTCTTTTGAAAGAGGACGGCAGCCAGGTTTACCAGATGCAGATTGCAAACGGAAAAGGGCAAAGAGGGCTTCATTACCATGATTTAAACAAATTATTGGTCCTGATACAAACAGACTATGATGATTATAAGCTGCCTGAAAAATATTCAGTTGACGATGCTGTCAAAATCGCAGAACTGTCTGCCAGACTGGGTGTGGATATGCACTGGCTCAAAAGAGAAGGCTTGCAGCCTGCTGTAAAGACAGAGCTTGAAGCACTGCTGAGGGAACTGGTTCCATACAGGCCTGTCTTCGAGCCTGTTATCAATGCATATATTAAAAGGGACAAGGATTTCAGTTCATACGCGAACATATTCAGCTTTAAGATTCCGGAAAAATAAGTTTGATTCTTAGGCGCTTCTGGTTTTGCTCGAAAAACAAAGATTTAAATACTAGCACATATTTACACATATTACAAATATATACACTAGGAGGTTAAAAATGGTAAATGTAACATTATCAATTCCGTCAGATTTGAAGCAGAAAATGGACAGCTTCGCAGAGATTAACTGGAGTGCTGTAGCAAGAGAAGCCTTTGATGACAAGATTAAGGATTTGGAGTTTATCAAAAAATTTAAGGCAAAAAGCACTTTTACCGAGGAGGATGCCATAAGGCTGGGAAGAGAGCTTAATGCAAATCTTGCAAAGAGAAGGGCTGCAAAATAAAATGGACCTGGTGATTGATGCAAATGTCTTGTTTTCCGTGTTAATCAAGAAAGGCAAGACTGAAGAACTCTTGTTTGAAGAGGATTTGCATGTCTTTGCCCCTGAATTTATCTTTGAGGAATTTGAAAAATATAAAGATTTGATTCTGGAAAAGACTGAGCGGACTAAAGAAGAGCTTGATGAATTAATGACAATTATCAAGAAAAAAATCAAAACAATTCCAAACGAAGAGACTGAAAAATTCATTCCTGAGGCAAAAATAATCTGCCCTGATGAGAAGGATATTGATTATTTTGCCCTGGCTTTAAAGATAAAATGCCCTTTATGGAGCAATGACAAGCTATTGAAATCAAAACAACAAATTTTGACTGTTTATTCTACTGAAGACTTGATGAAGATGTTTTGAGACTTATTTTGGATTTTTCGGCATTGTTGCTCGAAATAATAAAACTGCGAGGGAGAGGATTGCCACAAGCCTGTCAAGAACATAATGTTCTTGAGCATGCTCAGAAATCGTAAGCGATTTCTGACATTTTAAGAAAAGCCTTGGGAAAACATAAAAGCTTTCTCGCCTTATGGCTCGAAAGAAAAATAACTGCGAGGGAGAGGATTCGAACCCCTGTAGGCACTAAGCCACTACGCTTCTCCAGCAAATTCTGCTTCCTGAACGTAGCTCGTTTGGCCGCTCCGACACCCTCGCGAACGAAGTGAGCGAGGACCAGGAAACGAATGTTTCCGCTGCCCTCGCAAACAGATAGCATGAATAATCGACTTATTTTAAATCTTTCTGATTATAAATGAAAAAAGGAAATGCTTAAAAACAAAAGCATGCGAGCAGGCATGAAAATGGAATATGTTATTCTGGTTGACAAGGATGACAATGAAACAGGCAGGGAAG
>JAGVIO010000207.1 GCA_020056025.1 archaeon | reverse complement strand
CTAAACCAGTCTGTCCATTCAGTAAGGCCATGTATAAGCCCAAATAATGCTAGCATATAAAAATTAATTATCAAATCTTTATTGGTTGTTTCTTTATTTTTTAAAAAGATAGCTAAGGCTAAAATAATAAAACCAAGGCCATAAAAAAAGAAAACCCAAAGCATGTTTTCTTGGAAGAAAGTTCCTGCGCCACTTAATTTTGTAAGTTCTCCAACTACCATTCAAACCACCATCTCAAACAATTTTGATAAAATAGATTCAATATCTTTTTGCCTTAGTTTACAAGGCTCATTTTCCTTAACTTTTTTCAAATTATCAGCAACAACAGGAATAATTGGAATGTCATCAGGCAGATTCATCTTTTTCCTAATCTCATTTGGTTTTAATGCACCTTTCATATCTGCCTTATTGGCAGCAATAACAGAAGGCAGCCCGGAAGTCTTTGTCAGCTCAAGCATTTCTTTTGCCCTGATAAACCCTTTTGGATTTGTGCTGTCTACAACTACAACCACTCCAAGCGATTCTCCGCCAAGAAGCTCTAGAATAGGGTCAAACCTTTCCTGCCCTGGTGTTCCCCACAAATCCACTGCAAAGCCATTAAAATCAACATGGCCATGGTCTAATGCTACTGTTGTTCCAAGCCTGTTCACAGAAACAGCCCTTGTTGAAGCAGAATGGATAAATGAAGTTTTGCCTGCATGATATGGGCCTGTAACAAGTATTTTTGGAATGTAAATCTTGACTCCGCCTGGTTTTGTTATCTTGAAAGGGATGTCTTGTTTTTGGATTTTTTTAATCCAATCTGCTTTTGAGACATTAAAATAGTTTCTAAGAATGACTTTTCTTTCTATTGCCTTAAGGTCAACTACACAATTAAATGCGTTTCTTACTTGATTTAAAAGGATTTTATCATAAGCCCATGCTGTAAAAAGGAAAACAGGAGTTGCATTTAATTTCTGGATGTTTGGCATGCATTTATTTAAGCAGGAGATTACAGAGTCAGGTGTTCCGCAGGCATCAATCAAATGAGACAGCGAGTCAAAAATAATTGCAGTGTTATTTTTTTTTAATTGCTTTAATGCTTTTGATAATTCTTTCTGGATATCATCTATTTTAGAAGGATCTTTTACTGAAAATCTTTCTTTGCTGTTTAACCCAAATAAGCCTGAATAAGCATCCAAGAAAGCAAATTTTTTGTTCTTTTCATATTTCGAAATGTCAAAATCATAATTGTTTAGCATGAACCTTACTGTATCTGGCTTTTTATTGTTGACAAAATAAAGGACATGGTCCCCTCTCTCAAGCCTTGTGTAAAGCAGCTGAAAAGCAAACGGAAGGTTTTCGACCCCTGGATAAGTATAGAATAATATGCTTTTGTTCTGCCTGATTCCGCCATCAAGCAAGTCATCAAGCTTAGGGATTCCTGTAATGAGGTGCATGAAGAAATGAATGCGCAATTTTGTTATATTCTTTTTTTATATAATAAACTCAAAGAAAAGTATGCTCCCCTGTTGGAGAATAATCTTGTGCTAAGATTGCTTTGCTGTAAAAAGAGCAATTACTGCTTAAAACTGAAAAAATTTCGAAAGGTTTAAACAATGAAAACTGCGGTTTTCAAGCTTAAATCTTCGAAAACCTAAAATGTCAGAAATTTTCCACCATTCTGTGAATGGTGGCTGGAAAGCCAATCACTTCTTGGCAAGTGAAAAATTTCTGAGCACTAAGAACCACCCATCAGATTGTAAGAGATTCGGCGAATCCCACCCGTCTATGGCAGATGGTTCTTTAGGATTTTCGAAAGATTTAAATATTAGTTACCCATTAGGTAACTATATGACAATTGAAATCCCACAGTATGGCTTGAGGGCTTATGCCTTATTTTATTCAAAGCATGGCTCAAGAGAAAGTTTCGTGCAGAATGAATTAGATTGGATAGTCAGCCCTAGCATGAGAAAGAAGATATTTGCATTATTGTTGAATTCAGGATGGATAAGAAAGAAGTCTAGGCAGGAATATGTTTGCGTAGAGCCAAAGGAGGCTGTTAAAGGGTTATTGCAGTTCAGATTGCCTGACATCATTGCCCAAAGCAAAAAAGAATATGCTTTCACTAATTTGTCAGCTGTAGAAATATGGTCAGACTATTCATATGTGCAGAGAGGATTAGAAAGATCCCCTTATTTTATCAAAGTCTTAAAAAAAGACTTGCCATACTGGAAAGAGTTTTTCAATAAAAACAATATTCCTAACTATATCAATGAAGGATCAACAATCGGAGAGTATGTCATATTAATGCCAGTAAAAAAGATTAAATCATTGGATAAAGAAGGCTTGAAAGTGGAAACATTGAGCAAAACATTAAAAATTGCAAAAGAAAATAAAATGTATTCTTATGCGTATGATTACATGAGGAAAAAATATGGACCAGTTGCAAGTTAGGGAAAAAGAAATTTTTGAAACACTTAAGAGGATAAGTAAATTCGCCTTTGTCATCATTGGCGGATATGCTGTTAATGCTTATGCATTGCCAAGGTTCTCTGTAGATTGTGATATTGTAGTGAAAGATAAAGAAGAGGCAGATGCAATAAGCGATGAGCTTAAGAAAATAGGTTATGCTGTTCAAGAATCCAAAAGCGAGATACCCTATTATGGCAATTTCATAAGATATGAAAAAGAGATTGCAAAGAATTTTAGCGTGAGCATTGATATCCTATCCAAAGAGATTCTGGACAGGCAGACAGGCTCAAGGTTTAGCGCAAAATGGGTTTTTGATAATTCTTCTACGAAAATCCTCAAAGGCAGAACCATATCAGACCAGCTGAAGTTAAATATCATAGAGGTAGACGCGCTTATTGCCATGAAGATAGTCAGCTGCAGGGAAACTGACATAAGAGATGTTTTTATGATGGCCCCAAATTCAAAAAATATTTCATGGATTAAAGAAGAAGTAAGCAAAAGGACTGATCTTAATGAAAGGCTTGCCAAACTAAAGGATAAAATCTCTTCAAAAAAGTTTAAGGACAATCTGCAGGGTGTTTTTGGTTATGTTGATAAAGCTGCTTTTGAAAAAAGCCTAAGCATAATCAAAAAATTAGCAAAATCTCCTTAATAACGAAAATCACACTAATACCTAGAAATTTTCAATAAACGATTTCTCTTCATAAGCCTTTTTTCTTGTTCTGGTCAATATCATATATGATCGATATTGCTAGGAGTGCAACAGCACCTACAAGAATGATAATTCCTGTGCTTAAAGGCACTATCTGCTTTATTTCAGCCTTTTTTATAGGAGGTGATTCTTCAGCAGCTCTTGGCGTTGCTTCTGCAACAGCCTCTTCTATAACTTCTGCTGCTGGCTTTACTTCTGGAATTGCTTCAGATATTATCGCTTTTTCAGGCAGAGATTCAAAAAGAATCTTTGCGCTAGATGTATAAATCTCTTT
>JAGVIO010000214.1 GCA_020056025.1 archaeon | reverse complement strand
AGAAATAAAAGAAATTATTGAAGTGATTGAACTTCCGCTGAAAAACCCTGCATTATTCAAGAAAGTTGGGATTGAACCTCCCAAGGGAATTCTGCTTCATGGTCCTCCAGGAACAGGCAAAACATTGCTGGCAAAAGCAGTTGCTGCATCAACAAATTCAACATTTATTGAGATTGTTGGTTCTGAGCTTGTGCAAAAATTTATTGGCGAAGGAGCAAAGCTTGTGAAGGAAATATTTGAGCTTGCAAGAGAAAAAGGGCCATCTATTGTGTTTATTGATGAAATTGATGCATTAGCTGCACGAAGAATTGAGCTTGGCACCTCTGGAGAGCGGGAAGTGCAAAGAACATTCATGCAACTGCTTGCAGAGCTTGATGGCTTTAAACCATTAGGTAATGTAAAGATTATTGGATGTACGAACAGAAAAGATATTCTTGATCCTGCAATTCTCAGACCTGGACGTTTAGACAGATTAATTGAAGTGCAAATCCCTACAAAAGATGGAATTCCGCACATCTTCAAAATTCATACACGAAAAATGGCGTTGGATAAAGCAATAAACCATGATGTAATACATAAAAAACTTGAAGGCCTTAGTGGTGCAGAAATACAAGCAGTATGTACAGAAGCAGGATACTTTGCAATCCGAGAGAATAGAACAGTTGTCACAGAAAAAGACTTTGTAGATGCTGCAGTAAAAGTAACCACAAAAGATGATTCTGCAGAAATGAAGAATATGTTTGGATAGAATGAAAACAATAATTGAGATTCTTTTAAGTATTGTATTTTATCTGTTATATCTTATTTATTATAATATTTTATTACATGCACAAACAAGGGCATTGCTTAGCTTCGTGTTTTTTAGCAATGAAACAAATGGACTAGCAAAGAAAAACAGCTAATGCATGTAACAAATTAATTGTTCTTACAAAAATGTTATGAAACAATTGAAAAGTATAAACATTTATAAGTACATATTCTAAACATACAATTGCACACGATGATGATATGAACACCATCTGATTCAATGATTGACGGAAGTAACTGCTGAGTGTGCGCATTTTATTCTACTTTAAAATCAACGCATATTCTAAAAGTCCATGGACTGTATTGTCCGCATTTCACAGTTCGAAGAATTCTGCATTTTTTGTGAGCAGTTTTGCATGCTTTTTTGATTTTATCACTTGCTTCATGAAACTTTTCTTCATGCAAAAAGTCATAGAAATGTATAATCCCGCCTTTCTTGACAGCAGCTAATGCAACATCTAAAAAATCCTCTGCAGATTTTGGTAAAGGCATAAGTATTCTGTCAAATTTCTTTCCAAGTTTTGGAACAACTGTTCGAACATCTCCTTCATATAAAAACACATTTTTTAATTTGTTTAAAGCAACATTTTTCAAGCCATACTTATGGCCAAGGGGATTTAATTCAACACCATAAATTTCCTTTGCAGGAGTATTTTTACTAAGCACGCAGGGAAAGGGTGCACAGCCAGAAAACATCACAAGAATAGATTCACCTTTTTTTACACAATGTGCAATGCGAATTCGCTCATTGCTTGATCTTGGAGAGAAATACACTTTTTCAACATCTAATTGCAAAGAAATCCCATTTTCTCTATGAATAGTTTCTCGAGTATTAACGCCTGCAAGCAATGCCATTCGCTGTGTACGAAATACGCCTTCATGAATACCTGCTTTTTTCAGTACTGTTTTGACTGATGGCAATGCATCAAGCAATGCCTGTGCTATAATTTTCTCTTTTTTCTTTAGAGTATTATCAATTTCAAGAATTGCTATGGTGCCTATATGGTCAAATGCAGTCTTCAAAACCTCTTGTTCTTTTGTTGTGAGTTTGTCCTGTAATATTTTTTTCAAATCCTGCTCTTTTTTTTCCTGTTTTTTCAATTGAACAGAAACAACAGGATATTGAGCTGTTTTTTTAATAATAGGAAAATACACAAAACCGTCTTTTGAAAAAACATGATAATCACGAGAGAGATTTTCCTGCTGCAACAGAAAATTCTTTGCATTTTCAGCATCTTTTGCCACTACTTTGATTGCAAGCATGTTAAAAAAAGTCTCCAAGCCCTTTTTGCTTTTTTGTTGTATTTAACTGCTCTAATTTTTCAAGTGTTCCCTGCACGCGCTCTTTGGAAAAATCATGTTTATCACAGAGCAACTGCACAACTGCTTCTGTATCAAAAGAGCGAAATTGTATTGTATATTCTTTTGAAACATTCATGTGCAAAATCAAGTCATAAATCTCTTT
>JAGVIO010000041.1 GCA_020056025.1 archaeon | reverse complement strand
TGGCTTTAAGACAGGTTTATGGATGTATTTATGAACATGATTAATATGCTTGTGCAGGTCAGCACAATGGATACTGTCAGAGGAAGGCAGCGCTACAAAAAAAATGAAGATTTCAAAGAGATGGTAAATGATTCTAAGAACAAGCAGGCTGCCACAGGCGAACTTGTGCATTCAGAAGGTGAGAAGAGGATATATGATTTTCTCATGAAGAAAAATATCCTTTTTGACTATGATCCAAAACTGGCAATAAAGACAGCTGGCAGGAATGGCAAGCCAAGATATGAATGGGTAAGGCCTGATTTTCACCTCAAAGAGCATAACACTGTGATTGAATACTGGGGATATTTCCATGACAAGGAATACCAAAAAAAGATGGATAGGAAAAGAAAGCTCTATGAAAAGGCAAAAATTAACCTGATAGAGCTCTATCCGAAAGATGTGAGAAGATTAGAAATTGTGCTGACTGTCAAATTAAAGCAGCATAGTATAATCTAGCTTACTTTCTGCAATCTGCTGCTTTCTTTCTTGCAGATTTCTTCGTAAGATGTTTTTGTATCACCTAAGACTCTGAACTGGCCTGCCAGTGTCTTGTACAGGTAATCATACATCCTTTGCCTGTCATTTTCATCTGCCTGTTTGTGCACATAAGCGCCGATAAGCCCGGCAAATCTCTCTTCAAAAATAATCCTGTTCTCAGTCTTTGCTCCTACAGCCTCAGCAGCGCCGCTGACAAGCCCTTCAAGGCATTCTCTTTTTCTGCTATACTCATTGTATGAAGGCCCATATCCTAATATCATCGGATTTTTTCTTGACAGCCTTTCAAGAATATATGTGGAATTAGATAAGAGCATATGGTTCCTTTTGATGCATTCAATCCCGAATCTCATCTCAAGCTCATTTGCGCAATAGCCCAAGCAGCTGCCAAGGCTGATATCATTTTTTGGAGTTGCTGAGATATAATCATCAAGAATTCCTGCTAATTCTGCTTCTCCTGCCTCTTTTTGCTGCACTTCTGCTGTCATTTATATCCTTTAAACCTGTAAAACTCCTGGTTCCCTGCTTCTTAGCATGCTTAATTATAATCTTATTTAAAAAGTTTATGATATCAATAGCTTTTTATTATGATGGCACATACAGGAGAATCATAAAATGAAATGCGACAGCTGCCAGGAAGAAGAAACATGGCTTGAGATTATTGGAAACCAATACATCTGCCACAAATGCATGCAGAAGAACAAAGACATGGGATTTTTGTTTCGGACAAATATTGAAATATTCAAGAGAGTGATGAAAAAGCTCAAGCCAAAGGATTATCAGGAATATACGCTGATTGCAAAAGAGCAGATTGAGAAAGCTGTTCCTGACTTAAAGAAATTTGGGATCAAGCTGAACTGAATTCTTATCCAAGCAGATACCTTATGATATCCCCTACAAAATGAGTAGAGACTATTACGATGAATGATATCAGCAGATGCTCTCCGACAACCTTCCACGGCTGATGATGCTGCTTTTTTGCTATGATATAGCTGTATATGCTTATAACAGTTATTCCGAAAAATACGCTGATCGCAAGCGCAGTGTCGACTGAAAGCAAAGAAAAAGGTATTATGAAAAGTATTGCAAAAAAGAACTTTGCAATAAAGGTGTATACTGTGGCAACCCATATCTCTTTTGGCTTTCTTGCTGCAGTTGCTTCTTCAGATATGTGCATCCCAAGCGAATCAGAAAATGCGTCTGCAATCGCAATTGACAATATTCCTGCAATGATAACCACATTTGACCTTGTTGCTGACTCCAAGCCTATTATCATCCCTAATGTTGTTATAATCCCAGAAGTAAGGCCAAAGCTGAAGCCTTTTGTCAACGGCCTGCTTCTAAACATTCTCTTCTGCATACAGTGCAAGAATCCTACAGAATATTTAAACCTTTCTCAAAAATTGCAGAATTAATTTGCTGCAGATGATTCCCTATATTTTCCAGCTGCCTGTTTCCTGTTCTCTTAAGCAGACCGCATAGTCAATCCTTTTTTTCACAAGCGCTTCAAATGTCTTTGCAGCAGCATCCGGCGTGTTGTTGTTGCCAGACAGATGGCCGAGCAGTGCCAAAGAAAGGTTTTTTCCTGTATCATTAATCAGTGAGCTTGCCTGGATATTACTGAGGTGGCCTTTGTCAGAAATAATCCACTGCTTGAGATAATGAGGATAAGGCCCGTTTATCAGCATGTCTATGTCGTGGTTGCTTTCCAGCAAAACTGCTTTCAGGCTTTGCATTGCTTTCTGCATGTGTTTTGTAATGCAGCCTGTGTCTGTGAAAAAGCCAAAATCACCAATGACAAAGCCGCATGAGGTTACATTGTGGGAAGTCATTACAGGTTTTATGTCAACTGAGTTTATTGAAAAATTCCTGCCTATTGAAAAATTCCTTGTCTGTGCTTCGCCGATATAAGGCAGCGATTCTTCACAGGTAGCTTTTGTCATGTAAACAGGGATATTATATTTTCTTGACAATATGCCTGCTCCTGAGATATGGTCTCGGTGAGAATGGGTAATAAGGATA
>JAGVIO010000150.1 GCA_020056025.1 archaeon | reverse complement strand
TCAAAGGGGATAAATGCTGAAAGAGAGCTTATACATAAATTCTGGGCAAACGGATGGGCTGCTGTAAGAGTTGCTGGAAGCGGCTCTTCAAAATACCCTTCTCCTGATATAGTTGCCTCTAATTCGAAAAGAACAGCTGCGATTGAAGCAAAAGTGACCAAAGACTATTACAAGCATTTCCTGGCTGAAGAGATTGATGATCTTAAGGAATTTGCAGCAAAATTCAATGCAGAGCCATGGATTGCTGTAAAATTCAAAGGATATGACTGGTTCTTTATTAATACTAATGATTTGCAATCAACTGGTTCTAACTATTCTCTATCAATAGAGTTAGCAAAGGAAAAAGGAGCTTCTTTTTATCTATTTTTAAATAAATAAGTCATTTAAAGTCAAAATGTTATTTAAAAAAGCTTATTTTTAATTATTTTTAGTTATATTCTTTATTTTTATTTAATTGATAGTTATATTTGTTTATTATTTAAATTTAAGGCTTATATTTTCTATTTTTAGGTTATATGGCTTTAATAATGGTAATTACAAATACATAGATTTTTAAATTGATTTTACCATATAGTCACTATTAGCAAATGTCATAATAAAAAGTCAGGCAAGATTCTGATTTTGACCGATGACTACAGATAACATGAAACTATCGACAAAGCAAGTGGAAGACGTTGTTGTGCAAGTGTCCGGAGAAGATGTTCTTAACTTAGTGAGGGTCCTGAAAGACAAGAAAAATGTTTCTGAATTCAAGCTGGCAGAATCCATAAAGCAAGAAGTCAATGCAACCAGGAATATGCTCTATAGGCTTTATGATTTCAATCTTGTGTCTTTTACAAGAAAAAAGGACAAGAAAAAGGGATGGTATATCTATTACTGGACTTTTGACATTAAAAGAGTTAAATACCTTATCAGCGTCTTAAAAAAGAAAAAGCTAGAGAAGCTCAAGGAGAGACTGGGAAGGGAGAAGAGCAGCACTTTTTACGCATGTGAAGATAAATGCATAAGGCTTGATTTTGACCAGGCTGTTAATTTTGAATTCAAATGCCCTGAATGCGGAAAGCTTATTGATGTTGAAAAAAATGAAGAGATTATGGCTGAGCTCAAAAAAGAGATTGGTGAGATTGAAAAAGAATTAAAACAGGAAAATAAGGTCTGAGTTTTATCTGATTATCCAGGGGTATGTTTTTTTGACTTCTTCAACAAAAGCAGACGGCTTGTAAACCCCTAATTCTGAGATTATTGCACTGATGTATTTTGGATCGATTTTTTCAAATGCAAGGTTGCTGATTGTTATGCCTTTTGGCGCATATGGCCAGATTTCTTTTGGAACCCTTTTTTCTATTTCTTCCTCATAGCCGAATATTGACAGCGGATCAAATTTCCATGAATCTGTGCAGATATAGACAGGAATATCATATTTTTCTGCAACCTCTGCGAACATCTCTGAGCCAATCTTGTTTATGACTTTGCCTTCTGATGTGATTGCGTCTGCGCCAAGCAGCATAAGGTCTGCTTTTTTCAAAGCAATGCGGGCTGCTGAATCAATATAATGAACAACTGGAATTCCGTGCCTAGCAAGATCTGCTGCTGTTTTCCTTCCCTGGAATAAAGGCCTTGTCTCTGTATTGTGGACAGTGAACTTTTTGCCATGGTTCTTTGAGTAAATCAGCGTATTTACAACTGCTGAGCTATGACAATGTGTGAATATAACCATATTGTCTGATATTTTTCTTGATGTGTATTCTACAATCTTTTTTTCAGCATCTGCAAAATGCTGATTGAATTTTTCTGCTCTGTGCTTCAACGCTTCGGATGCTTCCTGCTCTTCTTCGATATGTGCCAAAATAAAATTCAAAGAATTTCTCATCATAGGCTCTGTAGGCCTTGCCTGAAAAAGAACTGATTTTGCTTTGAAGAGCATATTGAGCAGATCTTTGCGCGGTCTGCTTTTGTTTCGGTCAGCAACCAGCTCCAAAGCCGAAACTGCTGCTTTTGCTATGTTGGCAGCTCCCTGAATCCTTATATCCTTTATATCCCTAACAATAGACTGAAAAGATGCCATTTTATCAATAAGGAAATTAAACAAAGATAAGACAAAGACTGAAATTTAGCGGCGTTTTGGCTTGATTTTCTTTTCAAGGGCTTTTTCTTCATGTATCAAAGCCTTTTCCATCTTTTCTATCTTTTGCTCTTCACCTAAAACCTTGTTTGTTATTTTCTCTATATTCTCGTCCATTTTTGCTATTCTTCGCTCGAGCAAAACAAGATATCTCATAGAATAAACTATTGCAGCCAGAGCAGCAACAATCATTAACAGTGTTATGTCTTGGACAGACAAGCTAGGTATATAAGCCATTCAATATCACCTCTTAATACACTAATGTTATAACTATTTATATATAAACCTATCGAAAGTTAGACTTTTGCGTTTTTAACAAAAACCTGCTGATTCATGATTTCTTTAAATTGTAGCAGGTTTTTGGCTTTTTGCTTAAGCCAAAAAGTGCCTTTCAG
>JAGVIO010000192.1 GCA_020056025.1 archaeon | reverse complement strand
AGTTAGCGCAAGTATGTGCTTTGCCTTTTGTGCAATTTGATAAGCCATTTTACTGCGCTTTGAGTCTGGATTTTTAACATAGTGAACTTCATCAAAAATTACCAAGTCCCATTCACTAGAAAGAAGTTCTTCTCCAAATTTGACCAATATATCGTAATTGAAAATATACATGTTGCGTGTCTTGCTCTTCTTACTATCGGAAGACTTGGCTCTTAATCTTGCGGATGCATCAACAATAGCTATCCTATACTTTTCAACAAGCCATTTCTCAGCTTCGCGCTTCCAATTAAGTTTTAAGCTGGCAGGACAAACCACAAGAATACTTTCTGTAATGTCAGGCATGGCGTTAATAACACCAAAAGTTTCTATTGTCTTCCCACAATTATGAACGATAATGTCATTGGCGGTGAAGTTTTTATATGGTTCTGCCATTACAATGTCATAAACATGGGCCATACCATCAGGACTAACAGATTCTACACTGTCTATACGTGGTACAAAAGTTACTAGACCTTTTGTCAATACAACTTCCTTTGGTTGTAAAGCATCAACTCGTTTCCATGAACCATCTTCCATTGCTATTTCATGATCTGGTGTAAGACCTAATGTTTTCCCAGAAACAAGTCGAAGTTGCACTACTGAACGTATTCCTTTGTCAATGATATTTTCAATGCGGTTCAATCTTAATTCACCATCACAAAGAGAACATGCATAAGTAGGAATACTGCGATTCCAATTGTAAATTTCTTGATCTAATCCATGAAATCGTAGATATGCAGATTTTAGACTACAAGCAAATCCTCTACCTGCGTAATTGATATGAATACTAGCATCTCCACTAATGCAGCCCATCTCGTCTGCAAGCAGTGTGTTCTTTCTATTAAGTACATAAGCAATTCCTGCTTTCTGAAACGGAAGATATGCAAGTCCGGGATTAGCGGGAATATCTATTTCTGCTTCCATCCTTCGTGAAGCATCTATTGTCTGTTCAGTTCTCTTAATTGCAACTTCGACAGCATCTTCAACTTGAAAGTTTCCTGCTCTAATAAGTTCTCTGATTGCTGGAGTTATGGCTACAGTCCATGTTTTTTGTGTCCAATTAAATTTTGCATTTGGAAGTTTCTTTACAGCATCAACAAGTTGAGGATTATACTCGCTTGCTATTTCTGCAAGACCTCCGGGATCAAGTGTAATTCGTCTTGTTGGAGACTGAATTGCAGTTGCAGTTACAGTACGAATAGCACATTTTTCGCATCGAGCTGTTCTTGCTTCATCGTCATACTGAATTGTATCTCCGACGCGAATATTACTTCCGCAACCTGCACATTTTCCGGGAAATTTTGATCGCATTTGTCTTTTTGGATTCTGTCTTGTATCTTCACCTTCTTTATCAAGTATTGCAGACATTTGCTGAGACAGTTCATCAGATAGTTCAGTTTCAGAAGGTAATGCTGGACCAGAAGAAACCAATCCAAGTATATGTCTATCTGATAATATAAAACTCTTTCCATCGAACATCCTAGCACGATATCTACTTCTTAGTGTACTAATAATTGTTGCAATTGAACCTCTTGGATATCCTACAAATGCAACAGTGCTAACTTTGTCTCCAGACTTGTATTTGATTTGAGCTTGAGGCAGAGGAATCATAATTTTACATTCACTTTTTGCAAGATATTTTTTTACTCTTTCATATTCATTTATAGTCTCAAATTTTTCTCCCCATGTTTTGATAACTTCTTCAAGTATCTTACAGAATCGAGACCCATGATGTTCTTCGATTCCACATCTGATATATGTTACATGATGTGCAAATTCATGTAGAACTGTATATCTTTGCTCTGACCCCCATTTTTGAAATTTAATTGATGAAAATCTAAGTCGTGTTATATAAGCTCTTGATATTCCTGCACCACCGAATTCAATCTTTGGAACTGACACCTTGAGTTCTTGTGATAGCAAACTTATCATCATTCTAACTTCATTTATGACAGCAGACGGAACTGGATGTATTTTTGAAAGTCTCTGAAGTGATT
>JAGVIO010000102.1 GCA_020056025.1 archaeon | reverse complement strand
TTCACAAATTAAAAATGACAAATTAGATATAGTGTTTATAAAGTTTAAAAATGATCTATATACTCCAGAAGCGAGAACTAATTTCGGACTTATTCATTTGCAATTTAATTGTATAGTATCGTGACATATGTCATGATAGAACACACTTTTGCAAATTCATAAAATTTATAAACATCTTGCTTATCAGGAAACATATTAAAATTATAGAGGGATTTTTATGACAGAAAATGAACATCATGAGCATCATGCTGAGCATTTAGTTCATCATGCTGCAGCAGCTCAACCAAAAAGAAAAATCAAAAAGACATTGATATGGCAGGGAATTTCTCTGATTCTTGCAGTCGCGCTTGTCTGGGCTATATACACAGGCGGATTTAATGGAATAATGGCCAAGAATGCAGCAGATTCCAGCCAAAACACAGCAGCAGGAGCACAGAAAACTATTATTCTCAATGACCAAAGATGCGGAGAGGCATGTAATACAGCAGGGCTTGAAAGCCAGCTGAAGAGCCTTTTCCCAGAGATGACATTTGAACATGTTGATTACAATACAGAAGAAGGAAAGAAATTATACGCTGACAATAAAGTAACAACCCTTCCAGTAGTATTGCTTAATGCAGACATCAAGACAGCTGCAAACTTCAGCCAGGTTCAGAATTATGTTGACCAGAAGAAAGACGGACTGCAGCTGAGGATTCCTGCATCATTTGATCCTAATGCAGAGATATGCGGCAATGAAAAAGATGACAACGGAGATGGAAAGATTGACTGTGATGATGAAAAATGCAAGACAGACTTAAGCTGCAACAAGAAAGACAAGCCTGTTGTTGAAGTGTTTGTGATGTCGCACTGCCCATACGGAACTCAGATCGAAAAAGGAGTTATTCCTGCTGCTGAAGCACTTGGCGACAAGATTGACTTTTCCATCAAATTCTGCGACTATGCAATGCACGGCGAGAAAGAACTGAAAGAAGAGATGCAGCAGTACTGCATACAGGAAGAGCAGAATGACAAATTCTTTGCTTACCTAAAATGCTTCCTCAAAGAAGGCAATTCTGAAAGCTGCGTGACAGAAGCAAAAGTCGACAAGACAAAGCTTGATGCCTGCATAACAGCAACAGATGAGAAATTCAGTGTCATGAAGAACTTTGCAGACAAGGCAACATACAGGGGCAATTTCCCGCCGTTTGCAGTCTATGCAGACCTTGCAAAGAAATACGGAGTTCAGGGCTCCCCTACTTTGATTGTCAACGGAGCAGATGTAAGCTCAAACAGGGATTCTGTAAGCTTACTCAAGGCAATATGCGCAGGATTCAAGACAGCGCCATCTGAATGCTCAAAGACTCTTGATTCAGCACAGCCTTCGCCTGGATTCGGCACTGCAACAACAGCTGCTGCAACAGCAGATGCAGGATGCGCAAGCTAAGCGCATTATTTTTTTATTTTATTTTTTATCAATAAAAATGAGGTGTAAACATGAAAGAAATAATGATTGATAAATTATCTGCATTGGCGGCAGCAGCATTCGGCCTTGTTGCTGCTTTGGCATGGAACAATGCAATACAGGAAGTATTCAAGCAATTCTTCGGAACAGCCCAGACACTGTGGGCAATGATAGGTTATGCTGCACTTGTTACGGTGATTGCAGTTTTAATAACAATCTGGATAGGAAAGCTTGCTGAAAAGGCAAAAACAAAAAAGAAATAAATTTTATTTTTTATAGCCTGCCGATAAAAAGATTTTAAAGACAAATGTTGGCAGGGCTGATGCTTAAGAAATAGAAATTTTTACATAAGCATAACATTTAAAAAAAGAATTATATTTCTAAATGAAACATGCTTAACCATATAGTATTGCTCCAGTTAAAGCAAGGTGTAGACAGACAGGCTGTTAAAGAGATGTATAGAAATGTTTACAGGCTTAAGGATCAGATATCAGGGATTGTGTCAATAACAGGCGGTGCCAACAATAGCCTTGAAGGATTGACAAAGGGTTTTACAGAAGGTTTTATTGTAATATTCAAAGATTCTCAGGCGCGCGATGCTTATCTGCCTCACCCAGACCATAGGCGTGTTGCTGAAAAATATATCATTCCGATTGCTGAAAATGTTTTAGTCTATGATTATGAAGCAGAAAGAGCAGAGAAATAGATTTTTTAATGCAATCTTTTCAGAATAAGCCTCGCCTTCTTCTCTCTTTTGAATTTATTAAAAGGCGAGCTAAGAAAATCTATATCAAAATTTTATCTAGAATCACATCTGCCCTGTTTCATTGAACTTCTTCATCAGTTTCTCAATTACAACCTTGGTTGCATATCCTTTGTGGCTGCAGTTCTTTGCAAAAGTGTCATAAGTGACTTTGTCTACCATAACATCCAGTCTTTGAATCTGAGGTCCTTTTGGTGTTGATGCCATAATATAAGGAAATATGTTCTTGTATATAAAGGGATAACATTTCTTACATCTGTTTCATGAAAACGGATATTCCTCATAAACAACTTTCTTAGAATCAGAATCAACTGTAATATCAATACCAAAAGGCAAAACTATCTTCTGCTTTCCATGTCCTGACTTGAATCCATAAAGAACAGGAATCTTTCTTTTTCCAAGAGAATAAAGAACAAAGTTTTTCACAGTATTCAGCTCTTTCTTTGTCAACGGCTTCATCCTGCCAACCAAAATCCCTTTCACTTTAGAAAAAACATTCTTCCTTCTCAAGAACTCCAGCAAAAAAAGAACATTCTCAAGAGTCTCATTGACTTCTTCAATAAAAAGAATCCTTTTAGAAAAATCAATTGAATAAGAATCAAGGTATAAAGCCAGTGTCCTTAGATTTCCTCCAACAACCTTTCCAGTAACTGACCCAGAACTCCAATCTCTAAACAGTTCAGACGTAAATTCAACAGGATAATCTTCAGCTTTTCCTAAAAACATTTTCTTAAAACTCTCAGATGTCATCTTATTTTCTTTTGAGAATCCGCTTATCAATGAAGGACCATGGAAAACAACCATGTTGCATCTCTGGTTAAGATGAAGAAGCAAAGATGTTGCATCAGAATATCCGCAGATTATCTTGGGATTTTCAGAAAGCAAGTTAATATCAAGATACTTGATGACTTCCAAAGCTCCGCCTCCTCCGCTTCTGCATATCATTGCTCCAACTTGTTTATCAGAAAAATATTTGTTTATCTGCTCTGCATTTCTCCTGAAATCATTGTCAGACACAGGCATCTTACAATTATTCCCGGGCAAAAGCCTGAATCCAAGCTTCCTGAAATTGGAAACACTCTTCTCAACCACCTCAGTAGGGTATTCTTTTCTCCATGACGGAGTGATGACTGCAAAAGCCCTGCCGCCTAGAAAAAATGGTTTTTTGCAGCCCTTTTCCATATTTGTGCTTATAATAAAACCGAAAGATATATAAAGGTTTTCTTACTTTATAAAAACCAAGATGTCTGAAAAAAAGAGTGTTGGCGTGATAGAGTACCATGACGAAAAGTATGTCCAGGAAGTCATGGAAAAAGTCAAGAAGTGCATAGATGCTGATGTTGAATTCTTAAGCCTGAAAAATCACGGCACAAGGGTGCTGAAGAAATATGATGTCATCTATGACATGATAAGCCCGTTCAACAAATATGTCTCGGAGATAATGAAGATATATTATCTCAACGGAACATATGTCATGAACAATCCTTTCACAACAACACTGTACAACAAGATCCTCCAGATGGAAAAGCTTGTTGAGCTTGGCATCCCTATTCCAAAGACAATATTCATCCCGAATGTGCCTGACGAAGGCGAAGAGGATTTTGTTGAAAAGCCTGACTTTGAAGAGATTGAAAAGTCGCTTGGCTTTCCAATGGTGATGAAGCCTTATGACGGATTCGGCAACCACAGCATCTCTGTCATAAACAGCAGAAAGGAGCTTAAGGAGATGTGGAACAAGAAAAAGGAAAAGATACAGCTTATGCAGGAGCCTATTGTGCCTGATGATTTCTACAGGATATTCTGCGTCAATGACGGCAAGGTGAATTTCCTCAAGAGGAGGCCCAAGTTTGTAGAGGCAAAGGAATGGGACTTCAATGATACAAGCAAGCTCACTTCTGACCTGAGAAAGCAGATTATAGAGCAGTCTGCGCTCATAAACAAGGAATTCGGATATGATCTCACAACAATTGAATGGTCAATAACAAAAGACGGAAAAGCCTATGTGATTGATGTCAATGACGCTCCGAACATAGCAGACCCTGTCAAAGCAAAAGAGATGGATCTGCACTTCCCTGAAGAATTATACCATTGGCTTGTGGACAACATATCAGAGATGATAGTGAACAAGGTTGACATGGATATTTTTGACAGGCAGAAGCATCTCCTGAAGATGTTCAATTCAAACATGACAAGCGTTGTCTCAAAGCTTAAGCAGCTGAATCCGCTTAATCTTATAGCGCATTGAGCATGGCTGAAAAAACAGATACCCTTAATATCAGCGAAGAGGACAAGTTTAAATTATTGCAGCTTTCTGAAATAAGCTTATGGCTTGACCATTATGATGACATCTTCTCAGACTTTGATTCAAGGCCGTATTCCCAGAGGGCATTGTCAGACGATTTTCTTACAGAAACAAAAAAAGCAAGCAGGGACAAGGAATTCGGCAAAATTACATTGAAGCTCCTGGTCCCTTTTGACAAAAGGGATATTCCGACAGAGAACATAATTAAAAAAAGGCTGAAAGAGCATTTTAAAAAACACAATATAAGGCTGCATGAAGAGAAAAGGAAATTCGTTGTTGAAGGCATGACATTTGTATTGGTTGGCACCCTGCTCATGGTGATTGCATCTTATGTAATTTTCAAGAAATACAGCGAGCTGAATTTCATGATGAATTTTGTCATAATCCTGTTAGAGCCAGCAGGCTGGTTCTTTTTCTGGGAAGGCCTCAGGCAGAGCATAATCGAGTCAAGGCAGAAAAACCCGGATGTTGAATTCTACGAGAAGATGGAGAGCTGCACAATATCGTTTATTTCGTACTGAAAATGAGATTTGCAATTATACTTTTTTTAGCAATGTTTGCATTCGGATGCCAGAGCAATGAAAAGCAGTTCCAGTTTTCAGCAATGCCTTGCAACGAGTCAATAAATGCCTATGATGCATCCGGGTTAGGAATAAAAAATATTGAATGGCAGGGTTCTGAGCTGCAAATAAAATCTTATGTCTCAATAAACTGCGCAGAACAGGTCACAGCAGGAGATTACGAGATTTCAGACAACAAACTTATTCTCAAATACTCAAAAACAGACTGCGAAATCTGCACAACATGCATGTGCGTTTCTGAATTGGATTATGAATTCAAAGGAATTGAAAAAAAGGACTATGAATTTGAACTGAGGAAGGAATAAAATATCATTTCCATGCAAAATGACTGTGCCTTATGCACTTTCCAGCATATGACAGATGCTTATCAAATAATCTTTCTAATATTGCTTTATCATCACCAGGCGCAATGCCATCAAATGTCCTTAAGAAAATATCAAGGGATTTCTGCTCCTGCTCTTTTGTCCTGACCTGAGGGTCATCCTTGCCATTATCTACAGCCTCGCATCTGATATTATAATCATTCCCGAAAACAAATTCAAATATCCTGCTTACGCGGTTGATATGATAATCATGAGAAACAACAATTAAATTCTGAAAATCCTTTGGCACAACAAAATCACTTTTTGAGAATATTGCCTGCCCTACTGTTTCCAATGATTTTTTTTCAACAAAAATATTTTCTTCAGGAACATTTTGGCAGGAACAGGCATATTTCTTCATTGCATCTGAATGGGCAATAAAAATGCCCTCCTTCTTATGAGCATAGCCTCCTGACATGATTAATGTGCCTGTGATTTCTGAATTGTAAAGTTCAACAGCCCTGTCTACTCTTTCACGCGTCTGCCTGCTTGGACTTTTGTCTGCATTTACTGCATGCGATAAAACTATGCATGTATCATATTTTGCCATGTTTTCACCTTAGCCAATGTAAAGAGGAGGTGATATATAAACCTTTATCTTTTTATCATTATTAAGTAACTACATTAATGCTGTGTTTCTTTGCTTTGACTGTCAACAAATTTCCTATAAGGAGGATAATATTTGGGTTCAAGAATACCATCATACCATTCCAAGATGACTGTGTCTGTCAATGATTTATAAAGATGAGGCACATTTGGAGGAATTTCTATCTTTTCATTGGCCTTTTTAATAAAAACAATGTCTTTGTCTCCCTCTCTGATAGTAATCTCGAGTTCGCCATGAAGCACCACGTCAAATTGCCTTGCTGAATGATAATCTCCTGAACGGTACATCCCTGCTTTGGTGAACAAAATATTAAACTTCACTCCAT
This sequence comes from archaeon, assembly GCA_020056025.1. Taxonomy (GTDB): domain Archaea; phylum Nanobdellota; class Nanobdellia; order Woesearchaeales; family WJKL01; genus JAGVIO01. The sequence goes on along the minus strand of JAGVIO010000102.1, from coordinate 2,375 downwards.
TGATATCATACCTTCTTATCTGCCCCCTGAAATCTTCATGCACTGGCTCTGATAAAGGATTGTTCGGCATAAACTGCTGCAAACTAGCTTTATTCTTAAATTTATTTAATCTCAAACAAATACTTTGGCAGGTAACTCCTTTTATAATATCCGTAGAATTCCATCATGTTGAAGTTTGCTATTATGTCCTTGAACCTGCTTCTTAATTCCATCACAGCCACCCTTATCTTCTGCTTTTCCAGAGATTCAAGATCAATCTCTATATCCCAGTCTCCGACTGTCTTCTGCGCTGTTGTCACTTCTGTCTTCTGGAAAAGATAGTTCATGAATTCAGCTTCTCTTTCTTTGGTTAAATTATGCAGTCTCAAAAAAAGCCTGAATTTGCTTATGTCCAGTTTTGCAATGTTAAGCACATATTTGCAGCCTTTGATTATACTTCTTTTTTTCAATGAGGCAATCACTGACTTTGTTGTTTTCGGATTAAGGCCTGATTTCCTAGCCAAAAACGTGTTTCTTGCCTTTGGGCTCTCAAGCAGTGATTTCATTACTTTAGTTTCCTGCCTGTCAAAATGCTCCACGCTCCTGTCTCCGCCGATAAGGATATGGCTGCTGAGCATCTGCTGCAGCTGCGGATTCTGCGTCAGGAATAATTTCGGATAAAGATGAGTTACTATGTTCAGTATCACTTTGTAGTTTGCTAGTGTCGGAAACCTGTCTGACAGCTCTTTCAGTTCTTTGTTGAAACGCGAAGGATTTGGAGTCAAGAATTCAACAACAAGGTCAAACTCTCCTGACAGCTCATATACTGCTGCAACATAATCATGATCCAGAAGATAGCTCACAATGTTTGATTTATCTTCATCACTCACATAAGCCCCTTTGAAATAGACTCTGAATAACATCAGCCCAAAATATGAATAATCAAATATGCAAAAAGGATTATAGACATAGCCTTCTTTCTCAAGATTGTTCAAAGAATATTTCATAAGCTGCGAGCTTGTCTTGAACAAAATTGCCAGCTCTTTGATTTTTATTTTTGCATCTTCTGAATACAGGCAGATTAAGTCGTTATTTTTGAGCATCTGTATATAAAAGCTATATTAGTATATAAATCTTTGTATTTTTGAGTAAAAATGTATCTAAATATACCTAAAAGTAAAGTAATATAGTTAGAAAGATATAAATATACGAAAGTGTATACTGATATACATGGGAGCGCAAAACATTAACTTAGAGGAATCTTTTGGCAGAAACGTCAGATATTACTGCGAAGAACTATGGTCTCTTTGTTCCACATTTGTAGACAACGAAGGAATATATGTAAACCCGTTTTTTAAAGGCAAGAAAATCGGCAAAAGGGAAAATCCTTTTGGCGGAAGGCTAACTATTGCTAACGGAGACACCTTGACTGGAAAAATCATAAATGACCAGATTGTCAAAGAAGAAGCGATTGACCTGCCTGTTCCTGCAAAAACAATTGACCAGTATTTGGCTTTTATGGCTTACAATCATGATGAAGACGGAGCTTTTATTTACGATGGTGTTAACAATACATTGCGTTATGTAGGAATATTAGAAAATACATCTAAAGATTCAAAGCTTTCAAAAATTAAATATGACTTGAAAGAATGCGTTCCTCGTGATTTCGCATGCTTTGACGCATCTGTTGCTCCAAAAGCAGGCGCAAGGACAGATATTGCAATAAGAGTCTCAAAAGCATACTCTGAAACAAAGGTGGTAGTAATAAAAGAGACAGAATATTCCCATCTTGGCATGGGCAGTGTAATAGAGCTGCAGGAAGGCAGGGTCAGGCAGATGTTTGTCCTCATGAATGAAAAGGATTATCTGAAATCAAGGCATGACAAGAATGCTTCAATCAATTATTATGAAAAAGAAAGAGGAATAGTTGCAGTCCACAAGACATACAAGGTTGAGAATGACAGGGTTGTGCTTGACAGCGAAAGGACTGTTCCAAAAGAAGAGCTATTTCCTGGAAAGCCAGAGGTAGAATATATTCCAATAAACAGCCTAGAAAAAAGAGCAGCTGGCTGAAACATTTTCATAATCTTGGCGGAAAACAAAATATATGAGGGAACTGGGCAGGAGAAAAATAATAGTTCAGCCTGCCTGAGATTTCCCTAAACTTTTATAAAATTTATTTCAATTATCTAATTCAAAAGATATACTGATAGGTTAAGAACAGCTGCAAAGCTTACCCATAAGATATAAGGCACAAGCAAATATGCTGCAGCCTTTGATATCCTGGAAAAATAATATATTGTGGCAATGATTGCAGCCCATAACAATATTATTTCTATAAACGCCAGCAATGGAGACTTTAATCCGAAAAATAATATCGACCATAAGGAATTAAG
>JAGVIO010000065.1 GCA_020056025.1 archaeon | reverse complement strand
CGAATTGAGCAAGGATGTGATTGAAAGCCTGTCAAAAAGAATAGATTATGAAGAAATACTCACGGGTTTTGCAAAGAAATTAGAGATAGAAGATTCGCTCAAAGATATATTCTCCAAGATTCAAATCCCAAATAATCCAGATGATGCTGCAAAAGCATTGAAACTATTCAATGAGCCAGATATTCAAAAACAGTTTGGGTGGATCCAGAAAATCGGGATGGAGGGGGTTGATAAAAAGCCGCCTATAAAATTTGATTACATGCATGAAGATATAATTGCAGGATACGAACCTATAGAGAATGCCATATACTTAAATTTACACCATTTAAACAATCCTCAACTTATAGAAAAAACATTGCTCCATGAGTTTGGTCATGCAAGAGGGATGCTCAGAGGAGACTCTATACCTTCTGTAGGGGTTGTTAGCGACCTGCTAGAAGTGCATAATGATATTTATGTTGAAAAACTTTTGCTAGAAAGAGTAAGCAAAGAAGCTGCTGATTCTTATAGGACCAAAATTATTGATGGACTGCAATCAAATAAAGGGAATTATGACATGTTACTGTACAATAATATACAACAAATTAAGATGTCTGGGTGGGATGAAGATCATTATAATAAATATTGGAATTCTTTTATCGAACAGTATCAAAAAGCAGTATATTATGGACAAAATGATATTGTAGAAGAAATAGACGATATATTCTCATTATATACGGGCGAAGATTATGTGAAAGAATTGAAGGAATATACTGAATTATTCCAGAAGACAGTAAAAAAAGATGCCAAAGACATAACCAATTCTGAATTGATTGATCTCAAAAAAGAATATGCAGACACTATTAATAGGCCATATATGGCTAGTTTTTTGGATACTTATGACATTGCTTCAAAAAAACTAAGCAAAGAGCTGGACGATGCTTTAAAACAATTGAGTAATGGGCTATTTGATACATTGACTAAAAAGGAAGCCAAATTACTTAAGCAAGGTTTAGCAAACTTGAATGAAAAGCTAGCGAAAGAAATAATAACGAATCTTGATTCAATAAAACCCGAGGGCTTAAAGCCATTATTGGAATTTTTTGATGGGGCTGACACAAGATATTTTAGCGAAATACTGAAAGATCTATTTTCAGATAACAGCGAGAAAAAAATCCAACCATTGATAACAAAATACGGAGAAAGAATGATCAAAGAAAAAAATACAAATATACCGTGGGGGGTTTTAGATGGAAGTTATGTTTTTAGGGGATATAACTTCAGATATGGCTTTTTTGATTCATATCCTCATTTAAGTGCGACTTTTGACAAAGATGAAATAATGAACAACCCAGATAGACTAAGGGAATTTATCTTTGAAAGGGGATTTAGAGCAAGGGGAAAAAACTTAGATATAGAGAATCATATTTTAGGAAGAGATGATTCAGCATATATTGGTACATCAAAAAGTGTCACTGCAGCAAAAAATGATTTTGCTGCAAGTGGCAACAGAGAAGGTTATGTTTATTTTATTAAGCCATCTGATCTTGTCGCAAAAGATGTCCGGGATGATTTAGTTCAATATAATTTAAAACAATATGCTGACGAATTTGAGATTGCAATAGTGGATGCTATTCCTCCTGAGCAGATTATTGGTGCAAGAAAAGTTAATGAAGCAGGCGAATTTATAGGAGAATTTATAAAGAACCCTTACTTCTTTCCTTGAGTTAAAATGAATGATAAAGAACAATTCAAAAAAATAGTGCAAATTTATGATGAGCTTGCTAAAGACTTTGATAATGGTAAATTTAATGATATCATCAAGCGGATTATTGAATTTTATGAACATAAATATCTTTTTAAGGGGTATTATGTTTCTATTAATGACAAACTGACATATTTGCTGTGCAAACATCCATCTGTGCGAATAGAACATGATTTGCTGCACAAATTAATCAATAATTTGCTTCTTGCTTCAAATGAAATTAATTTATCAGAATTTAAAAAGGGGGGTTTTTCAATATTCCTTAATGGATATGAACTTATGTTGGCATTATTAAAAATTCAGGATATAAATGAAAAAGATATTCAAAAAATTGTTAAGTTTATATTAGAAAAAAAGAATTATCAAATGGTGTTCTTTGGCTATGTTGCTCTTTACAATTTTGATTCCATCAAATATAAAGGATACCTTGATAAATTATGGGCTGAAAATCTTTATGCTCAGAAAAATAAATGGGCTAATCCAGAAAAATATATTGCCGAACATGAGAAGCATCTAAAAAAACTTAAATCAAAAAGATTACTTAATGACAAGCCATCTATTGCATTAAAGATATTTAAAGGAAATGAAGAAAAAAGCATTAAAGTAAGTGGAAATCTTAATCATTGTGTTTATAAGGGAAAGGAATATCAATCTGAAGAAGGAGAAGCAATTGCGAAACTTCTTTCATTTGAAAAATATTTTGAAGGATTTAAGACAAAATCTTGTGCTAATTGCAAACATTTCAGGTTTTCTGGCATGTCTCATGACATGAGTGGTGGCTGGGCAGGTTATTGCTGGCTCAGAAAAAAAGAAGAAAGCAAATTATTGAACAAGAGGGAAAAACTAGACAGAGAAAGCAAATCTTATGAAATAATCTCAAATAAAATCAGGAAACTTAAGACAATTGTAAATATAGTCTACTTGTGCAAAAATTTTGAATTAAAAAATGGTACAAAGAAAAATACATATTAACTATCCAGATAGGTTAGAAACCAAAGAAATGGAGGTTGAATCAAAAGAAATAGACATCTCTCCAAAAAAATGTCACCATTGCAATAAATCAAGCAAAGCAGAAAAGATGCGATTTGATGACGAATTTACAATAGTCAGATGCAAGGGCTGTGGAAATTTTATAGAAGGAGAACATAAGCCTTGCAAATCCAAACTTATTTGGTGGGACACTCATATTAAGGGATTCCCCACTTCTGGAATGTCTGGAGTCAGATGTTCTAAATGCAGAGCAGAGATTACACTGCTGATATCTTGATTAGTAATTCTTCTAAAAATTAAAAACCGTAAACCTTCCGGAAATTCTAAAGAAACCCTTTTAAAAGCATAAATCTATCTAAAAAGCATGAAATCAAAAATATTAATCCCTATTGCAGTTTTGAT
>JAGVIO010000090.1 GCA_020056025.1 archaeon | reverse complement strand
TCTGACTCTCTCGAAGAGCAAGTCAAGACTGTGCTGCATGAAATAATCCATATGCACCCTGAATTTATTTCCTATACTGGCGGACTTTGGGATGGTTCAATTTCCAGAAATGAAGAATATGAAAGAAAAATCGAACAATCAGCACAGCAGATCTATTCCAAAAGAAAGGATATTATCGATTTCATAACAGCAAAATTAAGGGAAGCGCTGCCAATATCAGAAAAATTTAAATAATATCCCCTTATATAGTCATAATAATGGACGAAGAACATGCAGTTGCGCTGCTGAACAAGTATGCTAAAAACGAAGAACTGTTCAAGAAGGTGCTAGCTCATTCTGTGGCTGTTGAGCAAAAAGCAGCAGAGATTTCAAAAGAGATACTTGACAATGGATTTTTCATCGATGTTGATTTTATTTCAGGAGCAAGCCTTCTGCATGACATCGGGAAATTCAATACACCAAAAGGGAAAGAGCTGCAGCATGGTGTTTTTGGAGCAGAAATACTTCTGGCTGAGAAACTGCCTGGAGAAGCGCTGGTTGCAGCAAGGCATCTTAATATCTCAAAAGAGGAGATAGATACGAACAATCTTGATTTGCCGTCTGAAGAGTATGTGCCTGAAACAATTGAAGAAAAGATAATAGCTTATGTCAACAAGCTTTTCAAGGAAGACAAAGAGATAACATTTGAGGAAGCGATGAAAAAAGCAAAAAAGATAAGCGAAGAAGCTGCAACAAGGCTGCAGAACCTTCATGACGAGATTGAAGAGCTAAGAGGAAAAGCCTAATTCTTTGTCTAGCTTGTCACTCTGGCCTTTGCTCAACAGCAAGCCAAACATATCAACAGAGCCCAAATATAGTTCCGGATGCAATGAAGGGAGATATGTTTCTTCAAATAAAGGCAGCAAAAGGTTTTCTGCAAAATATTCAAGGAACTCAAGATTGAACTTATTCTCGTAAATGTCAGCAATATTTGAATGTTCTTCTTTTCTTGCAAATCCAATTCGTGGAACAATAAAATCATGGTCAAATGCACGGATAGAATTTAAATTAGGGATTGGAATATTTTCGCCATTAGACTTTGCCTGAAGCTCGAATAAGCTATAAGTGATATATGCGCCCGAGAGATAAATGAATCTTCTGTGGATGCCAAAACCCTTTGCAAGAGAGTTTAGATATATTACAAGATTAGAGTTTTGCTGCTCTATCTTTTCCTCTAAAATTGTCTGAGATACTTCCTCTTTAATTAAGAAAGTGGTACAAACATGCATACCCCACATAGCCAACGAATCGATGAATTTGGATGCAATTGGTTCCTTAACTTCTGGAAGTATTGTTTCTTCTGGCATGCAAAAAGAGGAAATATGTCTCTATATAAATGTTGCTATTTAAGAGTGATTATAAATTATAGAATAATATTTATAAAAGCAATAATTATCTTTAGAGTATGCTATACAAAGAGCTTGCTGAACTGTACGAAAAGCTTGAAAAAACTTCTAAAAGGCTTGAGAAAACACATCTGATATCAAAACTTCTTGAGAAAACTCCTGCAGATAACCTTCCGACTGTTGTCATTCTGCTGCAGGGCAGGATATTTCCAGCATGGGATGAAAGGAAGATAGGAGTTGCTGCAAGGTCTGTGCTGAAAGCAATCTCAACTGCAACAGGCATTGATGCTGACAAGGTTGAGCAGGAATGGAAAAAATCAGGAGATCTTGGACTGACTGCTGAGAAGCTGATTGCAAAGAAAAAACAGGCCACATTGGCTTCGCATGACATAAAAGTGGATAAGATGTTCCAGAACCTTGCTGCGCTGGCATCTGCTTCTGGAGAAGGTGCTGTTGAGAGAAAAGTTGGATTGATTGCTGAACTGCTGACTTCTGCAAAGCCGCTTGAGGCAAGATATATTATCCGAACTGTCCTTGAAGAGATGAGAGTCGGAGTAGGAGAAGGCTCTATGAGGGATGCTATTGTCTGGGCATATTTCGGAGAGAAATTAAAGCTAAAATATGATGCAAAAGAAAATGATCTTATGATAAGCGATGAGGAAAGAGAAGAGTACAACAAATATGTTGCAGCTGTGCAGGAAGCATGCGATCTCCTGAATGATTACGGCAAGGTTGCGCAGATTGCAAAGACAAAAGGACTGAAAGGGCTGGAGAATGTAAGTTTGGAAGTTGGGACTCCGATAAAAGTAATGCTGTTCATAAAAGCAAAAGACATTCCGGATGCGTTTGAGAATGTTGGAAAGCCTGCTGCTTTTGAATACAAATATGATGGATTCAGGCTTACTATGCACAGGAACAAAGACAAGATTGTGCTTTTCACAAGAAGACTGGAGAATGTCACTAACCAATTTCCTGATGTTGTTGAAGTACTGAAAGAGCATGTCAAGTCAACAAATTATATCCTGGATGCAGAAGTGATTGGCATTGACCCAAAGACAAAGAGATGGCTGCCTTTCCAGAGCATTTCACAGAGAATCAGAAGAAAATATGGCATACATGAGATGATAAAAGAGATTCCAGTTATGGTGAATGTCTTTGATGCGCTGCAGATTGACCATGATAACCTGATTCATAAGCCATTTGCTGAAAGAAGAAAGAAGATATCGTATATTGTCAAAGAAGCTCCTGGAAAGATTGAGATGGCAAAGCAGATAATAACAGATGATGTTAAAGAAGTTGAAAAGTTCTACAAAGAAGCTCTTGCAAAAGGAAATGAAGGTATAATGGCAAAGAACCTTGATGCTCCTTACAAGCCAGGTGCTCGTGTTGGATATGGAATGAAGATAAAGCCAACAATGGAGACATTGGATTTAGTGATTGTAGGAGCAGACTGGGGAGAAGGCAAGAGAGCAAGCTGGCTTTCTTCTTTCACTGTTGCATGCAGGGATGAAGACGGCAATTTCTATGAAGTTGGAAAAGTAGGCACTGGAATAAAAGAGAAAGAAGAGTCAGAAGGCGCTTCTTTTGAGCAACTGACAAACTTATTGAAGCCATTGGTTGTTTCTGAGAAAGGCAAAGAAGTAAAAGTAAAGCCAAAGATTGTGATTGAGCTGAGGTTTGAAGAAATACAGAAATCTCCTACTTATAGTTCTGGATTTGCTCTTAGGTTTCCAAGATTAGTCAGGCTTAGGGAAGACAGAGGGCCTGATGAGATTTCTACTTTAGAAGATGTGAAGGAAGCATTTGAAGGGCAGAAATAGGTGACCACATTTTTCATCAAATTACTTTTTTGTGGACACCTGCTTTAATGTCTTCTTGTATTGCTTAATCAAAAAACTGATTGTTGGCTTGAGATTGTTGTTCTTTGAATATTCCTGCAATGTATTGTAATATTCTCCTCTGTCTTCAAGAGAGATATTCAGAGGAGGATAGTTGTGCTTTAGCAGCACAAAATTAAGCAACAATCTTCCTACTCTGCCATTGCCATCCTGGAACGGATGGATATGCTCAAACTGGTTGTGCATTATTGCAGCAAGCACAAGCGGCTTGAATTTTTTCTTGTTCTTTTGATACCAATCAACGAGGTCATTCAGGGCAGGATGCAGATTTTGAACAGAAACTCCTGAATGGATAATCTCTCCAAGGCTGTTCCGTATTACAACCTCAACATTCCTGAAATGCCCTGCAAAATGCTTTGAGCCTTCAAAGCACAATCTGTGCAGCTTTTTTATCAAATCCAAGGACCAGTCTTCCTTTGTTTTCCTTATAAAGTCAACTGCTTCGGCAACACCCTTTGTCTCAACCTCTTCATTGTTTTCCGCAGCCTTTTTATTCAGGATTTCTGGAACATCGCCTAATTTTACAGTAGAACCTTCTATTGCATTTGTGTTATATGCGAATGTTTCTGTGAACCTTTTCCAGCCTGCTTTCTGAAGATGGTGGATTTTTATCCTAAGGCTGTATTTATTGAGCTTGTCTATCTGGTTTCTTGAAAGAGAGAAGTTGAAGACCTCTGTGCTTAATGCTTCTAGCTCTTTAGTTATCTCCTCTTCTGCGCTCTTGCTGGCTTTGGCAAGATCTTCATTTGACAGATTCGTGCCTAAATATCTTCGTATTTTTTTTATTTTTTCTTTGACCCTGTAAGAATATACCAG
>JAGVIO010000054.1 GCA_020056025.1 archaeon | reverse complement strand
CGAATTGAGCAAGGATGTGATTGAAAGCCTGTCAAAAAGAATAGATTATGAAGAAATACTCACGGGTTTTGCAAAGAAATTAGAGATAGAAGATTCGCTTAAAGACATATTCTCCAAAATTCAAATCCCAAATAACCCAGATGATGCTGCAAAAGCATTGAAATTTTTTAATGATCTTAAAATCCAAAACCAATTTGAATGGATTAAAAAGATAGGTATAGAAATCCCGGATGAATTAAAGATTCCAATCTCTTTTGAGCACAAAGGGGCGTTTGAAGTTGCTTCGTACGAGCATTTCAAAGGCCCCGTAGGGACAATTGAATTGAATATTGATGCTTTGGTCAGCACTAATAAGAACTATGCAATTTTACATGAATTTGGGTATGCACGCGGTTTGCTCATGGGCGAATCAGTCCCTACAATGAATGTTAAATTTACTGATTTGGTGGAAGCGCACAATGATATTTATGTAGAAAATTCGTTAAGGTCAAAAGTGGATGATTCTGCTGCAGATTTCTATAAGTCGCAAGTTATTGGAGGCATAAGGCAGCATCTGGGAGATTTTGAGGGTCTGCTGTCTGATGTAAGGCATATAGCCTCAAATACAGATGACATTGCTGAAAAATATAGCCATCTGAATAAATTTGTAGAATATTACCAGAAAGCAGTATTTTATGGAGAAAGCGAAATATCCAAAGAAATTGAAGAAGTAGTTACACGAAACTTTGGAGAGGATTTTTTAAAGCAGCTTGATGAATACACAGCCAAATTCCAAAAAGTTGTAAAAAAAGCAGGAAAGGACATTACAGATGAAGATCTTGCAGACCTTGATAAAGAATTTATGGATATGCTGGATGATTCTGATGTACAAAATTTCTTAAAGATAGATTACTCTACTCTCCAAAATAGGATTACAAAAGAGTTAAGCGAAAAAGTAAGCAAAGAATCCCTGGGCAAACTGGAAGGGATTGTAAAAACCTTATCTCCTGAAGAGACAGATAATCTTATCAAATTGGTTGACGATGTCAGCTCTGGATTCAATCAGGATTTAAGCAATACCCTGGTAGAAAACATCGAAAAATTTGGAAAAGAATATATTGAAGACACTTCAAAGTTGCTTTCCATAGCAAACAAGGAAACTGCTGGAAAAATAATCTCTTTCTCATGGTATGTTAAGATAGATTCAACTGATGACTATATATTAAATAAAATGAAGGATTTTTTTTCATCCGATGGCAGGTTTATTAAAAATGTAGAGATTGCAAGAAAAGGTTTAGAAAAAGAGTTTGAAAAAACAAAGATTGTATTTAGAGACTTGGGAGAAAGTGAGGATTTTGGTTCTTTTGGTTACGCTTTGAATGAGATAGAAATTAATATTGGTAAAAGCAATATCGATAGGCTAAAAGATTATACTTTGATACATGAACATAGTCATAAACTAAAGAATATCTTGTTTGGTGAAAACTTTCCAGACAAATGCGGAAGATTAGGTATCTCTCAAGATACAGAAATAAAATATCTTTCTGAATTTATCGAAATGGATGACAACTTCAGGATGTATAAACATCTGGAAGAAATCGATAAGACTAGCGCTGAAAATTTCAAATCAAGTATTAAAAAATATAGGTATGGGAGTAATCTAGAATCAGAAATTAGTTCACGAACATCTAGTAGGGATGAATATATAGATAAATTAGCCAGAAAGCTTGCAGAAACTGAAAAATTAGGTTTTATTGAAGAGAATACTTTTATCTTCGTTCAAATTGAAAGTAGAATTCCTACTTTAAAAGATAAAATTATTAAACTAAAAGATGCAATGATAAAGAATTCAGGAGCATTGAATTCAAAAGAATTTGATACTGCTTTGATTAATGTATTGAATGTAGCTAAGGAGGCGATTGTATAAATGGTATCTTATTATTATTACCTTACATGCAATAATTGTGGAAATGAATTTGAATTTTGTTATTCTAGTGAAGAAAGAGATATTTACGTTTGTGCTAAATGCAATCATATGGAGGCATATAATGTGCTTCCTAAATTAGATTTTGACAAAGAGGGCAATCTTAAATGCAAAAATTGTGGTGCAGTTACTAATTTTCTTAAGTGTATAAAATGCGGCGGACAGATTAGACATAAAGCTTGTCAAAACTGCGGCGAGGTTTGTATTTTAAGAAGACCCTTAATATCCGACGTAACCTGCCCCAAATGCAAGAAAAAAGGAGACTTCAAAGAGAGGGAAGTCTGGAAAACACATTGCGGATGATAATTAAAAAAATCATT
>JAGVIO010000158.1 GCA_020056025.1 archaeon | reverse complement strand
TTTAATTTGGATGTTAAATGTTAGCATGATTCTACTATAGGAATATAGAAAGTAGTACCTATATACAAATCTTTGCTTTTTGTTGTTACTTGATAGTTACATATTTAGCAGATTTATTTTGATGTATTTATCATTTTCTTATTCTCCCATAATCTTAATCAAAACCCTTTTGTCTCTCTGGCCGTCAAATTCTCCGTAGAATATCTGCTCCCATGGGCCAAAGTCCAATGCTCCTTTTGTTATTGCTACAACAACTTCCCTGCCCATTATTGTTCTTTTCAGATGAGCATCTGCATTATCCTCGCCTGTATGATGATGAAGATAAGAAGGATTCTCTGGAGCAATCTCTTCAAGCCATTTCAAGAAATCCTGCTTTAGCCCAGATTCTTCGTCATTAATGAAAACAGAAGAAGTAATGTGCATTGAATTTACAAGGCAAATTCCTTCTTTGATTTTTGATTCTGTAACAGCCTCCTCAATCTCAGAAGTGATGTTTACTATCTCTTTCTTCTGCCTTGTATGCATCTTCAGATATTTAGTGTATGATTTCATAGGAAAATATTCCAATAAATTTCATTCATTTCTTTTGCTGCAAATTCTAAAAGCGAGGAATAATATTCACAACTATGCTCTGTCAGGTTGCACTTATCTGCATTGCTTAAGAAAGAGATATATTCTTTCCTGTTCTTTCTTCGAATTATTAGAGGAGGATAGCCTGTACTCAAAAGAATAAAATTCAAAAGCATCCTTCCTGTTCTTCCATTTCCATCCATAAATGGGTGAATCTTCTCAAATTTGTGGTGGAAGATTGTTGCTAAAACCAAAGGGTGTATCTTATTCTTGTTTTCATTGTACCATTTAAGCAAAAGCTTCATGTCAGTCAAAACATACGGCGCTGGTGTTGAGTCAAAGCTTGACTTAAATACCCTTACATCAACTTTCCTATAGCCTTTTCTTTCATCGATATTCTTTAACAGAGCATCATGGATTTTGCAAATAAATTCGTGATTAAGCTCATTTTTTAGATTATCAAGAACCCATAAAAAAACATCTTCGGTGTTCTGCAAGTCGTACACTTCCCTTAAAGTCTTATTTTTTGGGGTTGTGTTTTCCATCAAAAGCTTCTGGGCTTCTTTCAATGTGATTGTATTTCCTTCTATCGATGCTGTGTTGAAAGCAAACTCAACTACGAAATTCTTGAAAACCTCTTTTTTTGTCAAATTGTCTAATTTCTGGAACGAGCTTTGAAAATGAAGCTTGCAGGCTTCAACCTTCTCAAGAGAGTCTTGGCTTAGATATTCCTCTTTCTTGAGCTTTTGTGACTTGATTTTTTCAAGATAGTAATTTACCTCGATAAAGCGCCGGATTGTCTTGTAAGCCTTTCTTATCTCTTCAGAATATTTTGAAGGCAGCTTTGAAAGCTTTTCGCGTATCTCTTCAGGGTTATTGCCTAAATAAGCAATGTCTTTTGTAATTTTTTTGCTTTGTTTTTTTGAGGATGCCCGTAAGTAATAATAATCTTTTTCTCCAATTCTTTTTTTATAGATATATACCATAATAAAGCAAAAGGAAGAACTACTATATAAACTTACCCTTTCTAATTTAAAATTTAAAAAGACAGGGTAAGTCAGAATTTCTTCTGCAAAAACACCTTGTTTGTCTTGCCAGACACTTTCCTTGAGATTATCTTTCTTTCTTCAAGTGATTTCAATAATAATGAAAGAGAAGATTTAGAGATTCCTGTCCTATATCTTAAGGTTGACTGCAGAATGCCGTCCTGCTCCTGGATTGCCTTTATTGCCTTTTGTTCGTCTTCGTTAAAGCCTGAAACAAATGCATCAAACTTTTCGTTCTTTTTTGACTCTTTCAAGGCAGAGCTTACCTCTTTCTGGTGATGGAAAAGAGCCTGCTGAGTCTTGTCAAAATAGATAAGATATATCCCTAGAGCAAGAAGAAATGTAAAAATTGCAAGTCCTATATTAAAAGTAAAATTAGCATTCTCGTGAAGACAAACACCTTCATTTGTTATACATGAACCATTGTTTAATTTTGAAAAGTCAATAGCTACATTGTCCTGCTGTACTTTGATGAAATAGAATACACCTAAAACAATTACTGCCAATATTATTATCAAGATTCCTATCTGTTTTTGGTTCATATGAAATAAGAGTGTTGTTTTGTTTAATAAGCTTGTGAAATAAGATAAAAAATAAAAATTGCTGCTTAGGAAGCAGTCAGGTTGAAGTTTCTTATGTCAAGCTCGCAAAGAACAAAGTCTTCGCCTGTATTTTCCCAGTTCTTATGGACTTTAATTTCTTTTGCATTAAGCTTTCTCATAAGGCTGAGGGAGCCATTTGGCCTGAAATCTCCTACGATTCTTTCAAAGCCTTTTTCCTTTGCCTTTCTTATAAACTCCATCAAAAGCTTATGGCCAAGACCTTTGCCCTGAAACTGGTTTGAAACAAGGAATTCAAAAAGATAGATTGTCTTGCCATCAATGGGAATATGGTCAATGTCATGCTCTTTCATATCCTGCTCATCTTCTAAAGGATATCCTATAGCATTTCCTGCAAAATTCGCATCATACTTCAAGACCAAAGAGAGCTGGTTTGGCGAATAAATGATACTCAAGAAATCTTCTTTGGCTGTCCTGATCTGTTCTGGAAAGATCTGCTGATTATTCAAAATTGTTTCTTCAAACAACGGCCAATTTTTGAAATTCAGATCCTCAAATGATAACATGGTAATGCCCCCAAATGATTTGATATCAGTTTATGCCCCAAAGCCTAAACTAATGGTCAATGAGCTGCTCTGATTTATTAAGCTTACGATAGCCTTTCCGGAAGCGGTTTTCAGGCAGGCTGAAAAGGCTGTTTAATGGGCTTACATGCTTTAATTTCAAAATTGCTTGTTTTTAAAAATTAATTATTTTCAATATAGAAAAATATGAAGAGCAATTGTTGTTTAAAAAGGCGTTTTATAAAGATTTTGGAAAATAAAGAATAATTTATCCTATCTTCTTTGCAACAGAAAGTTTTGTCTCTTTGGCCAAATCATTTAGCGTATCCTGCAGCTTTTCAACTTCCATTCTCAATTTGCTTATTTCTTCAAGAGCAAGGTCCCTGAAGGATTCAAATTCTGCTATCAACTGGCCAAATTCTTCTCTTGTTACCATAGTGAGATGTAATCTTTTTTATGGATCTTGTAGCTGAAGACAGCTGCTGCAATGAAAAACAGCAAAGCAATGAGCACAAAAAGCATCTGAAATTTCATGCTTCCCAAAAGATATCCTGCAAGCCCTATCACAATAACAAGATAAATCGGAAACATGGGCTG
>JAGVIO010000124.1 GCA_020056025.1 archaeon | reverse complement strand
CAGAACATGTTCAGAAAGACTTCTATAAGACTCTTGAAGACTTTCTTACAAGCGGACCGGTTATAGCAATATGCATCGGTGGAATTAATTCTGTTGAAGTTGTGAGAAAAATGGTTGGCAGCACAGAGCCAGGGAAGGCTCTTCCAGGGACAATAAGGGGAGATTATGCTCATCTAAACAGTGAATGGGTGAATAAACATGGCAAGCCAATGCCTAATTTAATACACGCTTCAGACTCAGGAGAAAATGCCAAGAAAGAGACAGAATTATGGTTTAAAAAAGAAGAGCTTCACAACTACAAGACAGTTTATGAAGACTTAGTCTTTTAGAGATTAGAAATGGAATGCATATTCTGCAAGATAATCAAGAAAGAGATTCAGTCGCAAATAGTTTATGAGGATGACAAGGTTTTTGCATTTTTAGACATACAGCCAGTAAATCCAGGGCATACTTTGGTTGTGCCTAAGAAGCATTCTGTGAATATATTTGACATTGACGAAGAAGAGCTTTGCGAAGTGTACAAGGCAGCGAAAAAGCTTGCTCCTGTGATAATGAAGGCAGTAAATGCGCAGGGAATGAATGTCTCTTCCAACAACGGCAAGGTTTCCGGACAGGGTGTGATGCACATGCATGTACACATGATTCCAAGATTTGAAGGAGACGGGCACAAGCACTGGTCGCACAAGAAATACAATTCAGGCGAAGCTGAGAACATTGTAAAGAAGATGAAAGAATTGCTGAAAAAATAAGAAAAAATTTAAATAAACAAACATACCTGGACTATAAATGGATGCTGCAACAATAACTCTTGAAAGATGGAAAAATAATGTAAAGGCTTGCTTGGATAATTTTCTCAATGCTTACACTGTTAATATATCAATAAAAGGAATAGAACATTTAGAGCCACATATCGCTAAGCGCACCCCTGAAGATCAGGCTGAAATCAACAGGAGGATAAAGAAATATGAAGGCTGTTTCCTTGTCATAGGCAAAACAGCAATACCTATTTTTCCAGCTGCCTCTTGTCAACATTATGAAGCTGTTCTTGATGTGGAAGAGGAAGACTGTGGGCGAGTGATGTTAGGAAATCCTTTAATCATTCCGAATTTACACTATGTTCCCTCTGTGCCTGAGAGAGATGGCGCGGTTGGCGGTTTTAGAAGAGATGGGCTTCTTGGCAAGCTCTACTAAATAAAAAAGAAACACTTAAAAAGAAATCTAATTCTAATTCTTGAATCGGCGGTGTAACTCAGCCTGGTTAGAGTGTAACGCTCATAACGTTAAAGCCCGGAGTTCAAATCTCCGCACCGCCATTCAAATTCATCATCTCAAAAGGCAAATGCGCTCATGCTATCGAGCTTTGCGAGATAGCATATGGCCGTTGCGGGATCAAGGTTTCAACTTGTTGAAACCCAGGAATGCGAAGTCATTCCGCTGGTACAAGACCCTTGGTGGAAATCTCCGCACCGCCAGTTATTTTTCTTTCGAGCGCAGCGAGAAAGCTTACGTGTTTTCCCAGGGCTTTTGATTCACCGCCATTTTTTTCTCAAGAATCAGATGTTGGATCAGGCACAAAGTTCAGTTTCATGCCTTCTTCAATGAACTTTTCCAGCAGCTTCATCTCTTCAGGAAGAACTGGCTGGGATTTTGCTATTTTCTCAAAGGGCAGCTTTAGCTTCTGCACATCGTAAAACATGGATTGATAGTAAGTAAGCATAGGCTGCTTGCTGTGCTTTGCCATATTGTAAAGTATGTTGAAGAAATCTTCTGCATGGAAGTATGCCATGCTATGCCCTTTTGCTGGCCTTGTCTCAAATTTCCCGTCCATCTTGTCCTTTACCATTTCCTCTATTCTTTCAAACAGCTCAAGGTATTCAGAGGCTTTCTCTTTTGCAAAACTTGTCAGCTCTGGCTTCATGTAATAATATTCCATGGCATGCAAAGACAAGCAGGTGTCTAATTTACGCTTTTCATCTTCATACTCCATCTGTTCTTTGCTTATAGGAATTAAATGAAAATCTATTGCCATGCTTGTCTTAAGAGAAGATTAATTTAAAAATATATTTATGATGAAGTATCTATTGCCAATGGCCCTTATGCTTTTGATTTTGAAAAAGATTATAAAAAAGAGAGTATTAGTGATGAAAATGGTTGTGCTGAAAGATATAGAGAATCTTGAAAAGATACTATTAGCTGAGTGTTTGAGGCAAAGCCATGGGATGAATCCTTTTGCAATGAGGTCTGTGTTCAGGGTGACAATGTATTATTTCTCAAAAATAAATGAATTATGCAAGCAGCAGGAAAAGGTTTACGCTAATAACCCTTCGCATGCAAAATATCTTGAAAAGAGAATCGCTTTTTACGAAACCTTGTTCAATATGGCTCTTGAAAAAGGGTACAAGCACCTGGAACAGCGTATGTGTACAAGAACGTAATTAGTTCACACTTTAAATAATACCTTCGTTTTCCTTGTTACTGGTGATTTCTATGGAAAAATTAACGGAAAAAAAAGAAAAT
>JAGVIO010000103.1 GCA_020056025.1 archaeon | reverse complement strand
TAATGGCGCAAAAATAGATGCTCAGAAGAAATACATAGGCAAAAGGGTCTATGTCATTGTTTTAAGGGATTAATTTGGGACTTTATTGTCCCACACCCGCATATAGGTAATTATTTAGTATCCTGAAGGATTCTTCAGGATACTAAATAATTACGCATATAGTATATAACACACAGTATGTTAAATCAAGAATAGTAATACTTGTTTTCGCTCTTCTGCTCTCTGTCCATCACGCTGCCTTCTTTATTTGCCCTTGGCCTGTGGGATTCTGGATCTCTTCTGAAGGTGATATTAAGGTCTTTCAGGAACACATTCATGCCATCTTCCATTGAAAAAGGGCCTTTTACTGTTCCTTCTATTGCCGGCTTGCCGTCAAACACAAGAAGGCGCTCTGCGATATAGTCTATGAACAATAAGTCATGGTCAACTACAACTGCTGTCTTTTTGCTTATTTCCATCAAATCGCTTATTATTTTTGAAATTATCAGTCTTTGCTCAACATCCAAATATGCAGAAGGCTCATCTAAAAGGTACAAATCTGCATCCTGACCTAAACATAATGCAATTGAAACTCTTTGAAGCTCTCCGCCAGACAGCTCGTTTAGCTTTTTTTCGTATAACGGCTTTATGTTCAATGGATTAATGACCTGGTTGGTGTGCTTTCTGATAACATCCTGCAGAAGAACTAGGACTAATTCTTCTGATTCTGAATCAAGGTACTGGGGCTTGTAGCTCACTTTTATTTTTTTTGTTATCTTGCCTTTGTCTTTCTCTATCACCCCTGCCAATATCTTTATGAATGATGTCTTGCCTATTCCATTTTCCCCTAAAATGCCGACAACTTCTTTTTTATATACTGTGCCTTCTTTTGCATGGAGCTTGAACTTGCCTAGCTTTTTCTCGATGTTTTCCCAGCCTGTCAAAAGTTCTAATTCGTTTTTATTGTCTTTTGCCCTTGTCTCGAATTTTATTGCATAATCCCTGAAGCGCATGTTTTCTTCTCTCAAGAAGCCTGACAAATATGTGTTGATCCCTGCTTTTGTTGCCCTTGGGTGCGCAACAACACCATAACAGTCTTCTTTACCATACATGATATGGACTAAGTCTGTTATGTAATCGAGAATGATCAAATCGTGCTCAACAACAAGAACTGCTGTGTCTTTGTCTGCCAATTCCATTATGAATCTGCTGACTTTTAATCTCTGCTTGATGTCAAGATAGGATGTTGGTTCATCAAAGATGTAGAGATTTGCTTTTTTCAGGACAGTTGCTGCTATTGCAACTCTCTGCAATTCTCCTCCTGAGATTGTCTTTATGTCATTGTCAAGGATTTCTGTCAATTCTAATTTTTCTGCGATGGTATTTAATTCATCTTTTTCATCAACTGATTTCAACAAATCCCTGACTTTGCCTTTCTTTGCCTTTGGTATCAATTCAACCTGCTGTGGCTTGTAAGAAACTTTAATCTTGTTGTCTCTCAGCTGCTCAAAAAACCTCTGGGCTTCTGTGCCTTTGAAATATTTTATTAGGTCTTCGTAAGATGCTTCTCTGTCTTTTCCTAAGTTTGGCTTCAAGACTCCTGCCAATATCTTTATTGCTGTTGATTTTCCAATTCCGTTTTTTCCCAGCAATCCGACTACTTTGCCGAAGATTGGTGTCGGTAAAGAGAATAATTCAAAACCATTTTTTCCATAACGATGGATAGGGTCTTTTTCCAGTTCCTCTGGAAGGTTGATGATGTGGATTGCTTCTGGAGCTGCATTAGAGCAGATACCGCAGCCAATGCAGAGATCTTCATCTATGTAAAGCTTGCTGCCTTCGAAATAGATGCATTCATCGCCTTTTCTATTTATAGGGCATAAGCTTTGGATATGCTTCTTCTTATCCATATCCTTGAGCTTTTCGTTGTCAACAACTGCTATTCGTGTCATAATTCCTGTTTAGTAAAAGCGAGTTTTTAAAGGTTTGGGGTTTTTAGAAAAAATATTGGCTCGCCTTGTACCAAATGCATGAGAAATGTGGGCGAGGCAAATGTTATAATTTTAAGCATGATTTTTACATTCTCACCGCCCTTGCATCAAATTTTCATCAGTCAAAGGGCGGCTAAGAAAAATTTTTAGAAACATTTTTATTTAATCAGCGCAAGCAAATGAGATATGACAAAAGCATTGTACATGCTGGACTGCTATCTGAAGGAATTTGAAGCCATTATAAAATCTGTCAAAGACGGAAAGTTTGTTGTCCTTGACCAGACTGCGTTTTATCCAAACAGCGGAGGGCAGCCGTATGATGCTGGAGTTATTTCTAAAGATAATGAAGCGTATAAAGTGGTTTATGTTGGGAAGTTTTCAGGAGAGATAAGCCATGAGGTTGATAGGGAAGGGCTGAAAGAAGGAGATAAAGTAAAATGCAGGATTGACTGGGAAAGGCTATATAAGTTTATGAGGAGCCATACTGCTGCGCACATCCTTGCAGGAATACTGGAAAAGGATGCTGGAGCAAAGATAACAGGAAACCAGCTTGAGCTTGACAAATCAAGGCTTGATTTCAACCTTGAGAATTTTGACAGGGAAAAGTTCAACCAATATGTGGCAAAGGCAAATGAAACAATAAGCAAAAACCTGAAAGTGAACTTGTCCTTAGCCAGCAGAGAAGAAGCTGAGCAAAGGCTGAGCAGGCTTACCAATCTTGCAAAGGGTTTTCCTCCTGAAATAAAAGAAGTAAGGCTTGTTGAGATTGAGCAATTCACAACCGAGGCATGCGGAGGAACACATGTCAAGAATACAGGCGAAATAAAAGGAATATATATTTTAAAGCTGGACAACAAAGGAAAAGACAACAGAAGGGTTTATTTTAAGCTTGTTGATTAGAATGAAAAAAATCAAGACAGGAGATAATTCTGAAACAATATTTTCAGAGGAATACGGAGAGCATTTCCACTCTGTTACAGGCGCATATGAAGAGTCTGTGAAGAAGTATATTGAGCCGTGCAAGATCTCAGACGGAATGAAGATACTTGACATCGGCTTTGGCTTAGGATATAATATTGCTGCTGCGATAACTGCTGCAAAAAACCTTAAGATAATATCTCTTGAGAAAGACAAAAAGGTTTTGGATTATGTCCAGGAGATTTCTGCTGATGATTCTTTAAAAGAAAGCTATGAAACAGTGAAGAAAGCTGCACGGGATTTGTTTTGCAAAGACAAGTCTAGAAATGAAATAAGAATAATATTAGGTGATGCAAGAGAAACAATAAAACAGATTGATGAAAAGTTTGATGCTGTTTTCCTTGATCCTTTTTCTCCAAAGAAAAATCCAGAGCTCTGGACAGCTGAATTCTTTTCTGAAATCCATAAACGGATGAGAAAAGGAGCTATACTTGCAACTTATTCCTGCGCAGGATTGGTAAGAAGGAATCTGAAACAGGCTGGTTTTGAAATCAGAGACGGGCCTTGTGTAGGAAGAAGATCTCCGTCGACTGTTGCGATTGCATGATTAAATGTGCAAGAATGCTTCTTTTAAAAAGGATGTATCAATAGAATAAATTCCTATTGCAATTGTCATAATCAAAGTTATTGCTTTCAGGCTTGAAAGCGCCAGGATGTTTAATATTTTCGTATGCTTCATTTTATTCTGCCTGGTTGGATAGATGGTAAATATAAAAACAGCGGACCGGTGATTTAAACCAGTCCGCTATATTTCGAACAGCGTTTGATATTGCAGTCAGAGGCATATAGCCCATTTTTCTGCCTCAGGCATTGACCCAGCATTTTGCTGATCAGTTCCTGCAAACAGCATTCCCAAAAGCTCACAGTCATGCTCTTGCGATTGGTGCAGCCAGCTGCATTTTGCTGAACAGTGTTGCTTCCTGCTTATCTTTTGACAGAAGAAAGGACAAGATTGAGCTGAATACATCAGCTGAGTTTAGTCCTATAATCAGCTGCAAAACTGCTGTTTTGCAAAGCTTATCTTCTGTTTGTCCGGTTTTTGGCTCAAGACTTAGCTAGTGCGTAGTCTGTCATTGCATTCCTTTTCTCCTTTGTGAAAGATCCTTTCGGATCTAATGAATATGAAAAAGGCTCCCCTTGGGTTTGGGGTCTTTCAGAGGGGTGTCTTAAAGAATATGGAGGAGCCTTTTCTTGATCATGAAGCGAAGTTGTATGCGCCTTCTTCAAATAGCTGTATATCAAATTTCAAGCTTCTCCTGTCCAACAACATCCTCATCTGAATCAGGATATTTTCCTTCAAAAAATCTTCTTGAAGATATATGCATTTTGCGTCTATCATTTTGACCTCTTTTTTTGGAAGCTGTCAGACCTTTTGCAAGACCCAAAGCATTCCGTAATTCCATTAAAATTAATGTGTGTACTAGTATATAAATGTACCTATTTTGTATACTGGTATAACTATATAGTAAACTAGCTATAACGTTGAAGATGGGCTTTATAGGGCTTATAGAGGCAATTTTATGTAGTTTCTACTTTAAAGTACTCATAAGCAAATATTTTTAAAGAAAAGAGATTTTCATGGGTTATGGATGCAGATTTGCCAAGAATCGAAGACATTGCAGATGAACTGACTTCTGATCTTATGCAAAAAGGATTTCTTAAAATCAGATCTGAAAAGAATGAAATACTGAGATATGAAAAGCAAAACAGCGCTGTAAGATTCCAGGCTGGAATAAAGCAAAAATATACTGATGAAGAAAATGTAAAGCTGAATGATATTTATATTGTTCTGGATTTTGACAAGCAGAGAGAAATTTCATCTGCTTACGAAGAACTTGCATTTCCTGATTACAAAAGGATGCGGGCTTTTTTCAGGAACACAACGATACAGCTGTACGGGCTGAGCAATGTTTCTGAAAAATACGAAGAGGATGCAAGAATGCAATTCTGCTACCATGTCGGCTTTGAAAAAATCTCTCCTGAAAATTTTAAAGGAGTCCTGAGGGAGATGATTGATTATTTCTGCAACTATATCTCAGCAAATGCGCAGATGTTTGCAAAAACTGAAAAGATGGATTAACTAAACCTGCCCCATTGCATTCATCAGCTTCTTCAATGCATCATCTACTGCTATAAAAATATTGTTGGCAATTGCCTCTGAGGTGAACTGCTTGCTGTTGTCAATGCATTTTATATTTATCTCAAACTTTGTTGTATGCACATTTTTCAGGCATTTTTAAAAAACCGAAATTCCCAAAAATTTCTAAACTTTTATAAACACTTCTAGTTTTTAAAGTTTTTCTTTTTGAAACAGGTCACTGACGGAGAAATAGAAAAATAAAAAGCAAGGACAGGACAGAGATGATGATATAAGGGACTGTCTTTGCTGCCCTGAATGAGCTTGATTCATAGATTGTAGCAGGGTCCTGGCTAATGTGTTTCTTTGCATTTGCTGCATTGGAAAAGCTCTTTTCTTCAGAAGAGGATTCTGCGAGAGATTCAGATTCTGCTTCTGGAGCTGATTCCTCTTCGCTGCTTTTTACAGTTATGGAATCTGTAATGTCTTTTGTGGTTTTCTGGCTGTCTTTCCTGATTTTGACCTTGAGGTTATAGTCACCGGGCTCTATGTTCTCATTCAGGGTGTTTGACATCTTGATTATCTTTGTGCTGTGCTTTTCAAGCTCAAAAGACTGCTTGTTAGACTCTGCTTCTCCTATGCTGTATCTTTTGCTTCCCCTGTATATATAGCTCCAGATTTCGATGTCATTAGCTTTATTATCATTATTCGAAAGCTCTATCTCTGAAGCTATTGTTCCGCCTATGTTGATTGAATCTGGCTTTGAAACAAGAGTATATTCAAAATTTTTTGAAGAAGAGCTGCTTGAGCCACTGCTGCCTGATGAGCTGCTGCCTGAATCTTCGTCGCTACATTCAGGGCCTTTGCCTTCAAGCTCAATTGTTTTTTCAGCAGATTCGCCAAGGCCTTCGACAATAATATCGTATTCTCCGTCTTCATAATTGCTGTTGCAGTTCTGCTTCAGCTGTATCGGGATCTTCATTGTGTAATTGACAAATTTTGTCTTTATGTGTATTGTTGATTCTTCGCTTACTGTGCTGCCATGGCCTTCAATGTAAGCATAGACTGCGTATTTTGAAGTATCTCCTCTATAGACGCTGAGTTCAATATCAACTATATCGCCGAACTCTGCTGAGGACTGCCAGTCATTTATGCTTATTGAAGAAGAGTATTGGCTGTCGGATGTGCCTGAGCTTTTCACAATAAATGCAGATGTCGCCAGGTTGTTCCCTGTGTTCAGATCGCTGCATGAGGTATTTGTGATGTTTGCGAGGATTACGAAGCCTCCTGGCTCGTCAAAGGTCTTCTGGTAATATCCGAATGTCGCAGGGCTGCTTGCACTGACTGACAGCAGAGATTTGACAATATTCGAAGCATAATCCTCAATCCAATAGCTGAAAGTAGCATTCCCTGAGTCTGAATTTCTGCTGATGCTGATTTTCCATCTGACTGTTGTTGAAGAGTTGCTTTCAAGAGTCCATATGGCTTTTTCCAAAACAAATGATACTGACCAATCGCATGTTCCATAAATGCTATTCTGCATTCCAGGTGTTCCTGCTGCATTTACAGAGTTTGCCCAGTTTGAAGAATCATTTGACTGTTTTGAAAAGCTGAACCTTTCCAATGATGTTGAAGAACCTCCCCATTCACTTGAATAATTCAATGAATCGGTTATATCTCCACTTGAATTCTTTATTGCAAGATATTCGCCTGTGTTGCTCAAAGATGACCATGAGCTATCGAGCAATGTGCCATTGAATACAGGATTATCTGAAAGGAATGTTGCATAACTATCTGCAATGACTGCATAGCCATTGAGAATCCAGCTGCCATTGATCAAACTGAAGCTGTGACTTGTATCATCTTCATAGAATTTCCAGCCTGAGATGTTTGTGGATTCATTTGAATAGATTTCGAGCCATTC
>JAGVIO010000144.1 GCA_020056025.1 archaeon | reverse complement strand
TTGCCTTCTGTGAAGCCAGTTCCGCACTCAGGCCATGTCTGTGCAACACTCAATAATGTTGCTGCTACCTTGTTAGCACATGGTCCGCCGACTACAATCATGTTCTTTGCATTGACATCAGATACTTCTGTGTCAAGCATTGCAGGTGGTACTACTACTTTGCATACAGATGCTGAGCTTCCAACAACAGTTGTTGCGACTGCTCCAGATGTTACGAATACCTGAGTTGATCTCTGTTTCTTTGGCCACTCGATTACATACTTGTCAGGCGAGCTTGTCTCAGATGTCTTTGTTACCTTTGCACCATAGACTGTCCAGCCGATTACTACATCAGAGTCTTCTTTTGTTGTTCGCAGGTATGTCTGTTTTCCAGATGATGTGTCAACAGTGCTGTCTGCCATGAAACGTGCATCTGAAATCTGTGTAGCTGTTGCGTTACCGCTGATGTTGATATTAAAGTTCGACCTGCTTGCTGTTGCGTTGTCAATCATATTTGCAGGCTCAACTTCAGTTATGTTTATCAACAAATCGTTTGTAGCGCTTGCTTGCGACACTGTAATCAATGCTCCTTTCTTGGTAACTATCTGGAATGCTCCAGTAGCTATGGCTCCGTTGTCTGAAGTGTCGTTATACCAAACATTACCAGAAGCGTTGTATACAGCTGCAGCCAATGTGTTTGTAATCTTTATCTGGAAGTCATCAGTGACTGTTGATGTAACGTTCTCAATTGAGTAATCTGTTCCACCAAGCTTCAGTGTTGCGTCTGCTGTTCCTGCTGCTGCATCAGTCCAAGTTCTTTCAATTGTCTCGCCTGTAGCCAGATTCTTGAACTTAACTTTTGGGCTGCTTGCTGTGTTTTTGTCAGCACCTCTATACTGCAGAACCTGTGTCTCTGTTGATGCTGTTTCGCCGTTGATAGCAGTAGGTGTCAAGACAAGATACTGATCTTTCTGTATCCTTCCATTTGGAGCTAGCGTTATGTTATTATTCGTATCTCCTAGGTATAACCTACCAGCTGTATCTGCATTCCAAGCAATTGGCAATTGAACAGCGCCAGACGATACTTCGAACTTCAGCTCGTATCTCTTGTCTCCAGATGGTGTTATTTCAATCTTCTCTGTCTCTTCTGTTGTAAAGCCTTCATAGCCAACATCGAAGTTGATAAGTCCCTGTGGCTCTTCCATCATTGAGGATATTTTTTGTCCAGAATGTACAAAGTAGTCATCGTCTGCTGTATACTCTAATTTAATAGAGTCTAGCTTGGCTAAAGTTGCAGTATATGTTCCAGTTATTGTAACTGCCACATTGTCCATTTCTTCGTCTCCTACAGTCAGCTTTGTGCTTGCTGTCTTCATTATCAGCTTGTTAGCTCCAAGATAGAACTCAACAGTATCTGCATTGACTTCTCCTGCTTCTTCTTCCATGATGTCCTTAACACCAATTTCAACTCCAGCAACAGTGTCAGAGTCTGCCTCTTCAAGCAGGTCAGTTACTTCACCATTGACTTTGAACTTGACTTTTGATGTTGTTCCACCAATGTAAGTTACTTCAACATTGTATTCCTTGTCGCCAACAGTGTATGTCTTTGACTGTCCTTGCTCAAGAACATCCTGTACAACTCCACCCATCAATCTAAGCTCAACGCCTGAACTGTTTGTTGCTTTGACAATAGTGTACTCTCTGCCAAGAACACTGATCTTCTTGTTCCTGAAGTCTTTCATTATCTTTGAGCCTGTAGTCTCTACTTCAGATTCTGCCTGTGTTGTGAAGTCTAATGTATAGTTGGCAAAATTAGCAGAGTCTGCAATTTTAAGCATATCTCCTACATTGTCATCATCATCTTCCCAGTTGTCAACAGTCATTGGACCGAATCTCAATTCCTGCTCATATGGGAATGTTCCTTTGTTGTTTGTCAAAGTGCCATCTTTCAAAGCTTCCAAGTCTCCATCAGAAATATATGATGTGATTGAGCTGACCTGGTCTTTCAATTCAAGAACCTTTGAGCTTGTTGCTACTTTCCAGCTGTCTCCTTCTACAGAAACTGATGAGCTTCCGCCTGCTGTTGCTGTTCCGCTTGCTGCAAGTGCTGTTGCAATGTCAACTGCGCCAACAACGTCTTCTGCTGCTGCTTTTTCTCCTACTACTATTGCACCGTTAAATGTGCATCCCTCTACAAATGGAGCTGGATATTTTGCTAAATCCGCTGCCATTGCGCCCATGATAGTTGCTCCTATCATAGTTGCTCCTGTCACCAGAGCTGCTATTCTTTTTATAGCTCTCATGTACTAAACACCTCCGTGTTTGAATTTGGGCTAATATATATTTGGTTGCTTTTTCAGCAACATTTTTTTCTTGAACCTTTTTTGCATAAAAAGGCTCACTCTCTTAGTCCTAGAAGTCCACTTTAAGCATAAATTAATATATATGAGTCCGTCATATATATCGTTAGCTATTACACTGGACTTTTTAACCGGTAACATGGTATTAACAAGCCCCATTTATAAATCTTTCGCTGGTTATCTTTACCCTAAAACAGCACATTCCTTTATTCGGCTTAAGGAGCTTGAAAATCAGCGCCATAGCCAGTTATCACTCCAAAATACTAAACCCTGAAAACCATCTATTTTTGCTGTCCTTGAATAAGAATTGATATACTAATGAGTATACTAAGTATATTGGTATACTCTATTATTTTAGGGAGTAATGTAAATTTTGTCGACGATAAACAAAAATTTTTCCGTCAATAAATCGCTGCCTCAAAAAATTATTATTAAAGGAATAAATTATATGATTTAATAACAAAATTTGTTGCAAAATATTCAAAATGAATATAAAAAAATTATGATTTTAGGAATAAAAATTTACAGGTAATTAAGGAAAATGAATGCCAGGAAAGGATTCCCCAACCCTTTTTAGGAAAAGCTTTGGGAACACGTATTGGCTTTCTCGCTGCTTTGCTCGAAAGGAATATGAATGCGGAGGAAAGGATTCGAACCCTTGTAGGCACTGAGCCAGCAGGTGTCTTTTAGTCATAGCTTTTTACAGCTCATCACACCTTGATAGACTATCCTAAGCCTGCCCCGTTTGGCCGCTCCGGCACCTCCGCAAGCGAGTTTTATGAACGCGGAGACCAGACAACATAATTGCCTCTGCCTCCACATGAACCAAATAAGAACAACCTAAAGTAAAGAATATAAAAATCTTTGTATTATGGCTGCAGTGGCACAAAGTCACTGTCCTTAACCCTATTGGTTATA
This sequence comes from archaeon, assembly GCA_020056025.1. Classification (GTDB taxonomy): domain Archaea; phylum Nanobdellota; class Nanobdellia; order Woesearchaeales; family WJKL01; genus JAGVIO01. Next base: position 997 of record JAGVIO010000144.1, on the reverse strand, counting down.
TAATTCAGATACTCTACAGCTCCAAGCACTTCAGTTGTTTCAGGATCATAGTATTCATATCTTGAAGGAAGGCCTGTATATGTATAAAGCCATATTCTTCTATTTTTTCCATTATAAATGTCTTCAAGCTTGATAGCATCATAGCCTTCTCTCATTTCAGAGCCAACCAGCTTAGCATCAGTTATTGTTTTCAACAAGTCCAAAGGGCTGTCAAGTAGCAGTGAATCATAATTAAGCTCTACTTTATTAGTGATATCATTGCATGTCTTAACGCTTTCACAATATGCTGTAGCTGTTTTCTGGCTCATGTCAATATATATAGTATCATAATCTGTCTCTTTTGTAAAAGTCCCTGCTCTCCTGGGCAGCTTTTGTTTCATCTTAGTTCCTTTTAGCAATGCATGCATAGACTCCTTAGAGCTAGCTCCTTTCACAAATTTATAATAATCATATTCAACAGAAGTTACAGAGTCTGCTTTATCTATTACTGTTGTTATCTTTGAGTCCAACAGCCATTTTTCAGGCTCAGCTGGCTTTATTTCAGCCTGTTCTGCTGTAGGAATTGTTTTTTCGCTTACAGTCACAGGCGCAGTGCTTGGAGCAAATGTTTGCTCTTGCTCAGGTGCGCCGCATCCAACAATAATTAATGAGAAACATATAACCAAAATTAATCCCAATACCTTATTCATTCTAAACACCCCTTAATTGTATAATCAATCTATTTTATCTGCCAGCTGTATTCTCTCATCTTGGCTGACTTGCCAAACCCGCAGCTGCTGCATTTCTTTTTTCGGATATGGTATGAAGGCTTGCCGCATCTTCTGCAGCGTATCATATTCTTCTTTCCAGACTTCCTGCCCATTGACGGAGTTCCTTTAGTCATATTGCATCCCTTCTTATTTCAATAAGCTCACTCTGGAGATAATATTGTAATTGTGTCTCCTCTTATGAACACTACGCCCAATTTTCGCTTTAATTCTCCGTTTACCATTTCATC
>JAGVIO010000042.1 GCA_020056025.1 archaeon | reverse complement strand
TTTAGATGAAGGCTAAAATTATATTATTCATTCTCGCATTGGTTTTAATTAGTTCAGTTTCTGTGTGTGCAGAAGATCTTTTTGGAAGTGCGTCTGACAATATGCCGATTGACATTGTATATTTCTACGGAGACGGATGCCCGCACTGCGCTGATTTTGAGAAATGGCTTGATGAAGCGAAAGGAAAATACAACATAAATGCAGTAGGATTTGAAGTTTATTTCAATGAGACAAACCAACAGCTTGCTGTTGGCATGGCTGAGAAATATGGTGAGAGCTTCAAAGGAGTTCCGATGATAATCATCGGAAATGAGATCATATTCGGCTTTTCTGAGATGATGATTCCTGACATTGAGTCAAAAATACAAAAGGAATGCATTGACAAATGCTGTGATTCACCTTTGGCAACAATAAAACAATGCCAGATCCAGGAAGATGCAAAGAGCAAGCTGACTTTTGCTTCTGTGATTGCGCTTGCATTTGCTGATTCTATAAATCCATGCGAGCTTGCGGTATTAGCAATGGCATTGATTGCCCTGCTTGCGCATGACCCTACCAAGAAGAAAAAAGTTCTTTTGGGAGGATTTGCTTTTACTCTTGCTGTTTTCATAACTTACATAATCTATGGCCTGATTATAATCCAGTCCTTCAAATTCATCGGCTCTTATTTTGAAGCAGCAAGAATCTATGTAAGGTTTATTTTTGCTTTCCTTGCAATCTTCATCGGATTTATGAATATCAAGGATGCTATAAAGTACAAGCCAGGCTCTTTCATGACAGAGATGCCAATGTTCATGAGGCCAATGGCAAAGGGTTTGATTAAGAATATTACCAGGCCGATGGGAGCATTCATCATAGGTGTTTTTGTTACTGTGTTCCTGATGCCATGCACAATGGGGCCTTATTTTGTAGTCGGCAATCTTCTTTCTGTTTTTGATTTTGTGAAAATAATCCCCTGGCTGATATTCTATAATGTGATATTCGTTCTGCCAATGATATTAGTCACATTGCTTGTCTATTTTGGATTTTCTACTGTTGACAATGTTATCGGATGGAAAGAGAAGCATGTCAAGACATTGCATCTGATTGCAGGGGTTGTTTTGGCTGTGCTTGGAATATTGATGATTCTTGGATGGGTTTAGTCAGTACTTTTTAGTAGTTATTTAACCGAAAGTTTTATAAATCTCACTGTTGTTCTTTTGATAGATATCATGGTGATTTAAATGGACAATATTGAAAAGATTGTTGAAAGCATTTGTGTTGCATTTCCATTCTATCATGCAATAGCAAGTGCTGTTTTCTATAAGAATGATGATGACTTTGTAAGAAGGGTTTGCGACCAGACAAATATAGCAAAAAGCATGCTCGTAAGCGCGATAGCTGTAGTTGGCTATGATGTTTTGCAGCCGATTTTTACATATATCTCTGCTTGGAAAAATGAAGCAGACAATGAGCTCGTAGAGTCTTTTATGAACCCTCTTAGAAAAAAATAAAAATCAATTATAGATAGGATTTAATTATTCTCCTTCAAATTCAACCAAATTGAAAACCTTGTAGCCTTTCTGCTCCAATTTCTTCTTTCCGCCAAGTTCTGGGAGGTCAACTACAAAGCAGCATTCAAACACTTCTCCGCCGAGCTTTTTGATTAGGTTTGCTGCAGCAGCCGAGGTACCCCCAGTGGCTAAAAGATCGTCTACAAGCAAAACTTTCATTCCTTTTGTTATTGCATCTTTATGAACTTCAATCCTGTCTTTGCCATATTCCAAATCATATTCTTCAGAAACAACCTCTGCTGGCAGTTTTCCTTTTTTTCTTATTGGAACAAAGCCAATGCCTAATCTGTGTGCCAAAGCAGCGCCCATTATGAAACCTCTTGATTCTATTCCTGCAACTACATCAATCTTTTTCCCTGCATATCTTTCTGTGAGAAGGTTTATCATATGGTTGAAGCCGTGAGCATCTTTCAATAATGTGGTTATGTCCCTGAACATTATGCCTTGCTTTGGCCAGTGGGGAATTGTCCTTATTTTTGATTTTAACAGTTCTGGCATTTTATTTCACCTTTTGTTTTTGTAGATCAATCTGTATCCGTCGATTTGCAACAAGATCTTATTAATCGGCTTTGCCATAAATGCATAGTCTAAATTCAATTCTCCTGCTAATTTTTCAAGAGCTTTTTTCTTTCCGTATGCTTTTACATCTTTCCCATCAAGCAAATCAGTTTTTGGAACAACATAAAGTGCTTTGAATGAATTCAAATCATTTATCTTCATATAGATCTTCTGGATATCTATGCCTCCTTTTTTCTTCAGCAATTCTGTTTTTAGCATCTCTGCAAATTTCAAATAAGCTTCTGCTGCTGCATTTATATTCTCTTCAAGAGGAATTCTCATCCACTTTTCATATTCTCTTATCTGCATTTTTGCATGATCTTCTGCTTCTGTTACCATACAATCTAATGTTTTTGGGTCGAGTGGCATTTATTTCACCTTTTCTAAATTATTATTTAGTATTATCGGTTGCATTGCCTCAATTTCGTCTTTGTAAGTCATCTCTGGAATAGAGTTAAGCAAAAATATTTTTTTGTTCAAGACATGGGCAAAAGCCATTTCAATTAGGCAATTTCCTCCGATGTAGTTTTTAATATTGTTTTTGTCTTTGTTTAGGACTAATATGCTGTCCCAATTTTTGATTTCTTCAAAATAATGCCTTATAAGATTCTCTTCAATCTTTTCTTTTATGTTTTCTATTTTGATCGAATTGTTTGCATGCATTTCGATATTTTTTGGCACAATCACGATATGTTTTTGCTCTTCTAACTTTTTCTTTATATTTAGCATTTCCTTAGCAAAATTCATGCTTCCAACAATTGCGATTTTCATTTTTCTGCCTCTCTTATCATTTCAGTAACTCTTGCAAGCGGAATTCCCCTGAGGAGATTGTGCGGGTCGCCTTCTATTGAATAGATAAATGTTGAGCTTAAGTGCGACAAAGGGTCATAGCCCAATGCATAGGTATTGTACTGTGAATTAGATTTTAGATAAGTTTCTATTTCTTGTTCAGTTATGTATCTGAACTTTACTGTTGTCAATGCCATATCCTGAAGCAATCTTTTTGTTTCTGTATTTATCATAGTCACGCCTGTATAGAATTGATGCCTTCTTCCAGAAAATCCTTTCAGCCTTTCAAATACTTCTTCATATGATTTTGGCTTTTCCAATATATCTCCTTCAAAATAACCTACGCTGTCCATACCGATAACAAGAGAATCTATGCAGTCCTTTGCAACAGCCTCTGCTTTAAGTTTTGATAAATGCTTGACTAATAGCCTTGGCTTGTTTGGCCTTCCTTCAAAATATTCGTTTATATTACTGCCTATTGCTTCAAAAGGTATGCCTGTGAATTTCATTGCTTCAATTCTATACGGAGATGATGTTGCCAGGATGATTTTCATTTTGTTTTTATTTTACCTTTGGAATAGCATTTATCAATAAATCTGTAACCTTGCTCACATTTGCCTTGAAGATTTCCAATATTGCTTCCCAGGTTACTGGCTCTTCGCCTTCTCTCCAGCAATCGAAGTCAGTTGACATTGCCACTGCTGCATAAGGAATGCCTGCTTCATTTGCCAAAGCTGCTTCAGGAGCAATTGACATATTGATAACATCTGCCCCCAGTAATCTGAACATATTTGATTCTGCTTTTGTTGAGAATCTCGGGCCTTCGATTGTGACAACTGTTCCTTTTTCATGGCAGAAAATCTTCTGCTCTTTGCATGTCTTGATCAATAATTCCCTTAAATCCTTGTTGAATGGCTCTGCCATTGGAGTATGGACTGGCTTATGCGGCTCAAATGTTTCATGGAATGTTATGAACCTGTGCCTTGTGAAGTCAATGAACTGGTCGAGAATAACAAGATGGCCTCTGTTAATTTCTTCTCGCAAAGAGCCAACTGCTGTTGTTGCAATTATGTGAGTGCAGCCTGCTTCTTTCAAAGCCAAAATATTTGCCCTGAAATTGACATTTGTAGGAGGAATTGTATGCTCTCTTCCATGCCTTGCCAATATAACAACATCAACATTGCCTATTTTTCCAACTTTCAATTGAGAAGAAGGCTTTCCGTATTTTGTATCTGCATCTATATCTTTTGCATTCTTTAGGATATTAGGATTGTCCAATCCTGAACCGCCTATAATTCCTATTTTAACCATAATATCAACCCCCAGATTCAAGAGAAATAGATTTTGGTTTAAAAAGATTTCTTATTAAAACTCTTCTTTTCTCATTAGAGGAAGAAGTCTATAAATTGTATGGCATAACTGCTAAAGAAAAGAAGATTATTGAGGATAGTTTGAGATGAGTGGCGATAAATTACAAGTAGGAATAGAAAAAGCCAAATCTTGGTTCGTGTTAGCTCAAATAATGGCTATATTATCTGGTTTATTTTTTGCATCAGCAGGCATTATATTAACTAATATTAATAATGATGCCAATAATATGCTTTCTTTGGCAAATTCCCACTTGCAATCTTTAAACTCTCTTGAGTTTAAATCAAATAATCTTTCAATTGATGAATCAAACGCATTTGATAGCTATATCAATATTTCTAAAGAAATAATGAATATATCTAGTTTATACCTTTCTGGCCAAATAAAATCTGGATTAAATTTACTTATGACTTATATAATAATAGGATTTATTTTAATAGTTTTATCTATTTGTTTTTGGATATTTGGTAAACATCAATTAAATTATATGGAAAGAAATATCTTCTAAAATCTCCTAAAAACCAAAAGTTTAAAAAACAAGATGATATATTAATATAAACATATGTCCAAAGAAAGCTTCCTAAAAGTTTATGCAAACCTGCCTATAAATATAAGAAGAGAGATAGTGCTTGTTTTGGATAAGGAAGGCCCGATAACATGGGAAGTCGCTTACCTGGAAATATCAAATAACACTAAACTAGGAGATATAATCCTTAAAAAATTATCTGAGATGAAGGTAATCTGAAATGAGCGTTGAAGAAGAAGTCAAAAAAATTGTAATTGCCAGGCTGGAGACAATGTCTGCAACAAAGAAGATTTCTATAGGCTCAGCTGGAGAGTTTGGCAGAGACGAACTGATAGAAAGGGTAAAGAAGGAAGACGAAATAGGCAAAAAGATGATCCAGATTGAGTTGGAATTCTTGCGTTCTTTTAAGAAAGGTATCTTTGCATGAGTAAGACTCTTTTGATAACCAGGCCAGAACATGATGACACTACACATTTTCTTTCTAAATGGAGTTCTAAGGCAATAGAGAAAGCTTCTGAAAAGGGCATTAAGGTTTTGGATCTTTATCATACAAAAGTTACCCAAGAAAATGTTGAAAGCATGCTTTCAAAGCAAAACCCGAGGCTGGTTCTTTTGAACGGGCATGGAAACGAAGATACTGTAACCGGATATGGAGATAAGCCAATAATAACCTTAACGAATGCAAAACTCCTTAAAGGGAAAATAGTCTATGCTCTTTCCTGTTGTTCAGCAAAAGAATTAGGCAAAAAAAGTGTGGAAGAAGGAGCAGAAGCATATATAAGCTATGATGATGATTTCATATTTGTCTATGAGCCCAATAATATTTCAAGGCCTTTATTAGATGACATAGCAAAACTATTTTTGGAACCCTCTAATGAACTGATAATCTCGCTGATTAAAGGAAATCCTGTAGGAGTTGCATGCAGCCGTTCAAAACAGGCGTTCAAGGATAATATACAAAAGCTTCTATCCAGCGAAACAACAGAAGAAGACACCAATCTTGCAAGATATCTGTGGTGGGATATGCAACATCAAATCTATCAAGGAGAAGAAAAAGCTTCATTCTAAATTTAACTGCAAAATACTCTATATTCTCTATATGAAAAGAAAGCTATATATACTACTCTTTATTCAGGCAGTATGTTAAGGGGGTTGGATAGCATATTCTTATCTCCGATATAATCTTAATTAAATATCAAACAAAAGGTGGTTTAGATGGTTAGAGTAGCTATAAACGGCTTTGGACGAATAGGCAGGCAGGTTCTTCAGGCAGGAATCAATGACCCAAATATTGAATGGGTTGCAGTTAACGACCTTACTGATGCAAAGACATTAGTTCATCTTCTGAAATATGATTCTGTGCACAAAAGGGTTAATGCTCATATTATTGAAAAGGATGGAAATCTTGTTATTGACGGAAAAACAGTAAAGTTTCTTTCTGAAAAAGATCCTGAGAAACTGCCATGGAAAGCCCTTAAGATAGATGTTGTTGCTGAATGCTCTGGCTTTTTCACAGACAGAGAAGGGGCTGAAAAGCATCTGAAGGCTGGTGCAAAAAAGGTTTTGATATCTGCTCCTGCAAAGAATCCAGATATAACTGTTGTCAAAGGAGTCAATGAGCATCTTTATGATCCAAAGAAGCACAACATAATCAGCAATGCATCATGCACTACAAACTGCCTTGCTCCTATTGTAAAGGTATTGAATGACAATTTTGGAATTGCAAAAGGATATATGATAACAGCTCATGCATATACAGCTGACCAGAGGCTTGTTGATGCACCACATAAAGATCTTCGAAGAGCAAGAAGCGCCGCTGTCTCTATCATTCCGACAACAACAGGAGCTGCAAAGACTGTTACTGAAGTTATCCCTGAACTGAAAGGAAAATTAGACGGTGTTGCATGGAGAGTGCCTGTGCCAGACGGCTCTCTTGTAGGATTTACATGCGAAGTGAAGAAAAAAGCAACAGTGCAGGATATTAATAATCTGTTCAAGAATGTTGCTAATTATAATCTGAAAGGTATTGTAGAATATTGCGAAGACCCAATTGTTTCTGCAGATATAATTGACAATCCAAACTCAGCTATATTTGATGCATTGTCAACAAGCGTCATAAACGATACTTTTGTTACAGTAGCAGGATGGTATGACAATGAATGGGGATATAGCTGCAGAATGGTTGATATGATCAAGATTGTTGGAAAGTAGATTGTGGTTTGAATTTACAAACAGTTTGCTGAAAAGGTAATAACGGAAGAAGTATTTTTAGCTTTTAACTTATAATAATTAAGGATAAGCTTTCTTTACATTCGGAAGCCTTTTTACATGTTCCATAAATTGAAAGGTTGAATTTTTTGTATGCTTTTTAATTACCCTATATGGTATTTTCCAAATTTCTTTAACCCAATATTTATCGTCTAAGATGACAATCAATGCGTAATCAAAT
>JAGVIO010000032.1 GCA_020056025.1 archaeon | reverse complement strand
TGGAATTTTTACAAATTCTGCTTTTATTCTGTTTTGAGGGAATTTGAAGAAATTCATTTTGAATATAAAAAATTAAAATCAGCTTCTATTCTTTCATCATTAATAATCTGACCTATTACTTTATCTAAATACAATTTTATTGTTTTTATCTGCCCATCAAGCTGCAAAATGCCGGATTTGTCCGTAATTGATTTATCAGACTCTAAAAAATTATCTATGGTTAATTTTCTGGAATCATAAGAAACAGGATTATAATATAATTGGGCAATTTCTTTTTGTTTTGACTCTGGGAAGAATGGAATTTTCACATCATCCCAGTATTGTTGGGCTAAACTACCTCCTTGACCGCCAACTGAAAGATAATCCAAGATACCCACTTTTCTTAGATATCTTAAAACGCAACTAACAAAAGCGCTTTCTATCTTGTTATGATCTTTTTTATTGAGAATTATTCCATGTATATTTGTAATCATCTTATACTTTGGGTTATCAAACATTACGCATTTCCCTATAGAGCCTTCTGCTGAAAAAATAATATCCCCTTCATTAATAGTAGAGAGTTTTACTGGGTTCCCTAAATATTCATATTTCGCGACAGTTCCTAAATCAGATAGACTAGTCGGCCTTACTAGAACATAAAAATTATCTTTTGGAATATCTGAATAAATACTATGTCCAATACAAGTGATTTGCAAATTCTGGCCTCGCATAGTATCAAAATTCCAATCATAAATGGTACCGCATTTATTTTTATAATTTGTAAGAATAAACTGCTGCTTTTTATATCTTTCGCAATAATACCCGGCATCAATCCTTGAATGTCTTCCCATTTCTTTTATATTCGGTAATTCATATGTAAACTTATTAGATTTTTGATTATCTAAAAATTCTTTTTCTATTAAAGAGTAAATCAGTTCATCTTTCCTTCGGATTTCTTTTTCTTTATTGATAATAGACTGCACTAACTGCTCTACATAGTTTAAGGTGCTTGATTGAGACGGTAAAGGAACTATGCAATCTAAAAATAATTTTTTAGCATGTTTAATTGTGGCTCCACGAGAAGCTAAAAAGCTCAATTGAGTTCTAAAAAAATTGTGCTTCAAAAATGCTAAAAGATAGTATTTATTTTTCTCAACAGGCATTTTATATAAGCCGCCTGATAACATATGATCTGGATAATCTCTATCTAAAATGATTGTTTCGCCTATATTTGAATCCTTAGATATAACTAAGTCTCCTTGCTTCAATCTTGAACCAACAAAAACAGACGGCAACATTGGCACAACGCTATCGCTTACAAAAACAGGTAAAATGTTCTCTGGTTGTAGAGATTTGTTTCTGATAAAAAATTTATTTGATTTGGAAATATAGGAATCTGAGTCTATCTCATAGCCTTTGATCAGATTACCGCTCAAAAAATCCTTAACTTTTTTATAACTCTTAGTTTTAAGAATTACCTTTTTATATAATGAAGGTGAAAAAGAAGATCTATTATTTATAACTTCTTTTATATTTACCTGTCTGGGTACGTCAATATGCTTCATTTATTTTTCCTTAATAAACAGATCTTTTAAGGTCTCTTCTTGGCCTAAAGTCCATTTTTTAAATTCTTCTATTGTCTCGGTAAACTCCTCATCAAGCAATGGATTGCCTATTTTATCTGTAACGATTTCAAATGTCTCTTCATCTATTCTATATAGAGGGTTATAAAATTTAATCCTTTTAGATGTCCTGATTTCATACCCTATTTTCTGGATATCTTTAACAAAAACTTCATAGCCATCCTTATTTAGTTTTTCTAATTCCTTTGGCTTAGGCTTGTAAGCTATAAGCAGGGTTGTATTTACTCCTGTATCAGCAAAAACATTCGCAGGCAAATCAAATAATGCCACAATCCGCATTTTTTCTATTAACCACTTCCTTGCGTTCTCCCACCTATCAATAGAGGCAATGCTGTTAGAAAGCACTATTCCCAAACGGCCGTTTTCCGCTAAAATATGATAAGCATTCTCTAAAAATACTATGCCCCTATCTATCCAATTCCCGCATCTTGCTGTATTCCAGAGCTCGTACATTTCAATTATTTCCCTATCCTTCGGTGTCTTTGGTTCATATTTCCTGTCTTCTCCAAAAGGAGGATTTGTTAATACCACATCAAATTTTTTAAGCTTTGTTCTATCTGCCCAATTATCCCATCTGCCATTTTTATGCAGTTGCGGATCTAGCTCTACTAATTCGCTGGATTGGCTGACCTTGGCAATGATAGAACCTTTATCAGGATGATATAAAAGCTTGGCCTCTCCATCTCCATTTAACAGCATGTTAAGCCTGGCAAGCATTATCATTTGTTGATCATTATCAATCCCATATATATTCTTATCATCAAGCTGGCTTTGCGAGTTAATATAGCTTAGAGATAAAAAATCTGCTATGCCTACGGTAGGGTCTATGACAGCTTCGCCATTCCTTGGATTAATTATTTTAACAAGAAAATCAATCAAAGGAAGCGGAGTGACAAACTGCCCCTTTTCTCCTTTAGAGAATTCGTTGGCAAACCTGTAAAAAACGAGCTGCCAAAGCTCGCTTTTTGCAGAACGGACAAAAGAATAATCCTGAAAACTCTCAACAACCTTTACAATAAAAGAAATATGACCCGCGTCTTTCCAGTTTATCGCTGAGTCCTGAAGAATCTCTTTAT
>JAGVIO010000046.1 GCA_020056025.1 archaeon | reverse complement strand
CCTAAGCAGGGCAGTGATGATTCAAGGCATTGCTGGCATTTCCAAAAAGAATCCACCTCGCCTGAATAGGTTTTGCATCCAGTCTTTGGCGAGCAAAGAAAAATCCAGCTTGTCAGCGAAGGTTTTAAATACAATTGAATATTATTCAGGGAATAATGAATAGGTTTTTTTCAAAGGGGACTTTTAAAAAGAAATTCTTCTGGATTTCTGCAATCATAATATTCATGATTATCCTGTTTGGCTTTGGCGCAAAGATTGGGCTGTTCCTGCATTTTTTATTAGGAAATGATATTGTGATTTCGCTTGAGGCAAACAAAGAATATGTGAATCTTGCGCATAGGCAGACAGATGAGCTTAAGTTCTCTTTAAAGGTGAATACAAACCCTTTCTGCAAAGCAGAGTGCAGGTATGAATTCTATGACATCAGCTCTGGAAAGCTTTTGGATTCTGGCAAAGAAACAATGCTTGCTGGGTTTTCAGTGAAAAAGGAATATATAATAACAGTTCCTGATATCGGGACAGGAGAAAGGATATACCGCTTTGGAGCAGAATGCTTTGCAAACAGAACATACCTATGCCATACTCAGGAAGAGCCTACTTACAGAAGCATTCTTGCTGTTGTTGACTATGAGCTTACTGAGGATGAAAAGAAGCTGAAAGAAGAATTAAAGATTAAGGTAGATGATTCAGTCACTGTCTTATCGCAGCTTGAGTCTGTCAGCAAAGACATTGACCAGATAATGCAAAGCCTTTCTTTAACAGTTACTTTTGATGAGCTGTCTTACAGCATAGAAGACATGCAAACTATGAGAGATACACTGACTTCTCAAGTAATACAGCTAAAGGCAAACTGGCTCAGGCAGGATTTTGGTGCAATGTCAAAAGAGACTGGGCAGCTGTCAAAGAACATTGAGAGAGCTGGAAAAGAGATTGCTGATTTTAACAATACAATACTGTCTTATGCTGGGAAATTCAATTCACTGATTGATTCTATGAATGCAATGAAAGAGCAGCTTTCTCTGCTTGCGTCTGACAATACAGATGTTTCAAAAGCAGCGCAGATTGATGCTCTGATCAAAGACTATAATTCCGCAGCAGCTGAGCTTGGCAGGAAAAACAGCATACTGCACAAGGAGGAGATTGTGAAAAAGGTTTATGAAAAAGTGCAGAAATTCGATTCGCAGTATAAACTTCTTGTTCCGCAGGATGTTCTTAAGCAGGAGCTTTCTGCTGACATAAATTATGATGTCCTGTGCAATATAAGCGAAATCTGCTATGGGCATCCATTGCTTTCTGTGAGAGAAAACCAGACTGAGTTAAAGCAGAAAAACAGCTGTGCTGAGATTGAGCTGCTGAATACAAGGCTTTCTGATGCAAATAAAAGTGTTTTTGATGAAGCAAACATCAGCTCTGATTTTGAGAATGCAACTATGCTTAAGATAAAAGAGCTGAAATATTATTATGCGCAGAAGTATATCAGCAGGCTGGATTACAAAAACACAAATTCAAAGCAGATTGGGATGATACTTGCAGATTATCCTGAAGCAAGCTCTGATCTTTCTGCCTATACCATGTACAATATCACAAATGCATTGCTGAAAGCGCTTATTCTTGACAAGCCTTTATTGTGCAAGCTGTCAAACATCACTTATCCTCAGATTATGCAAATAACTCTTGAGCCTGTTGCTATTTTCCCTGCAGCAGAAGGAGCAAGGCTTAACATCACGTTTGAAGATCAATTGCCTGAATGCTGCATGTTCGGAAAATGCAGAAGCTGCTGTGTCTCAGATGAATGCAGATATGATCCGAAGAATTACCCTGTGGTCTTATTGCACGGCCATGCATTCAACAAGGATGTGTCATTTGCCTATAGCATGGATGCATTCAACAAATTAGAGAATATTTTTGAAAAAGACGGTTTTTTGAACATAGGCGCACTGTCATTGTATTCTGATTCAGAGCTTCCGAAAGGAGTGTGGAGCAGGCTAAATTTCCCTGTGACTCTGAAATCAAGCTATTATTTTGACATATTCAAGGAAGCAAAAGGATGGAAGATTGTGCAGACAAAGTCAGAGAACATTGACACTTATGCAGTTAGGCTGAAAGAATCGATTGATAATATCAAATTCCTGACAGGAAAGCCCAAGGTGATTATTGTCACGCATTCGATGGGTGGCTTGGTTGCAAGAAGATATATGCAGATATTCGGAAGCGAAAGTGTCGAGAAACTTATAATGATAGCAGTACCTAACAAAGGCGTTGTTGGAAATGTCCTTGGCTACTGCGGATTGATAGGTGAAAGCCTTGAATGCAAAGACATGGATTCAGAAAGCCTTTTCATGAACAAGCTGAACAGGATTGAACAGGCTGATATCCCTATGTTTAACATAATAGGCACAGGCTGTGACATGAAGCCAGGAGACGGAGACGGGATTGTGCTGAAAGAAAATGCTATGCTTGATTATGCAAACAATTCTTTTGTTTCTGGAAGTTGCACCAGCCTTGATTATTTGCATACACTGCTGCTTAATACTGACAAATATCCTGAAGTGTATGAGCTGATAAAAACAGATTTAGAATCTTGATATGGTGCAGACTCTTCTCGGAAGATTAGGATTTGTGACAAATATTGAGTATAAGGTAACTCGGCTTGAAGAAGATGTTGAAATGTCAGAAACCGCAAAGGCGGTTTCTGAGCATGCTCAAGAACATGTAGTTCTTGACAAGCCGTTCTTAATGCTCTATACTGATGACTCTGGAAAAAGGGCTGTTGAGTTCTTCAGGGATTACCGCCTGCTTGGAAAATATCTTGAAATGCATATAAATGAAAAGAAAAGAGACTGGGGAGATGTTTCAGTTGAACTGACAAATATAGACAGGGAATTGCAGCTGCCTGGCTTGCCCCAAAGGAAGTTCAGGATCCTGAACAGGCTTGAGCTGGGGTTTGTGAGAAACAGAGTTGACGGAAATTATAGCTATGAAGACAAAAATGAAGAATACAGGGATGTATGCGAGATTGCAGCGCTTGAAGCAGAAAGATTCGGAGCAAACTATGAAGAATTTGAAAACCTGAAAAAGTTTCTTGAAGAGAATATACAGAAGCAGAAAAGTGAAGATGTTCCTGAAATCATAAAGCCAGTAAAAATAGAGATTGATTTGAACAAGTTTGTGAATGGAAGTAATTAGGCAAAAACTGATAACCTACAACCCTATCAACAGGGTCGTAAGAGTAAAAGGTGTTGTTTGATGTGATAGAGGTGTTTGATAGCCCATTAACATTATTTGCAAAGTAAGGATTCTGTTCATATTTGACTCTGTAGCTTGAATCATAAAAGATATTTTTGACTATCTGCTGATTGTTTTCTATGTCTGATTTAAGCTGAACTAGGTTAGCAAATCCGTCGTAAAAGTAAGTGATGTCATTTGTGTTGTCGGCAGTTGTTTTTAGGCTAACTTTTACTGATTCTGGAGCAGTTCCATCAAAATAATAAGCATATGTTTTTGTTGGCAGATCAGTTGTATCATAAGGCTGAATTTCTTTCAAAATCCTGCCAAATGTGTCGTAATAAAAGCTTGTCCTTATGTCATTTTTCTCTTGCCAGTTCAAATTGCCTGTGCCTAAATCGTAATTGTAATATGATATATGCCCTAAAGCATTAGTCATTGAATCAGGATAAGTATGCGAAGTGTCATATGAATATTTGTTTGAGTTGCCTAAGCTGTCTGTTTCTTTGATGACATTTCCAAATGTGTCATATTCAAAATAGCTGAATGAATTATTGCCATCTGAATTCCATTTTTCTGTTTTGGTAAGCTCTCCTTTGCTTCCCATCCCTCTTAATCCGAGACCATCATAATAGAATTTTGCATCTTTGACTTTATCTCCATCTGAATCAAACAAAGTTACAGTCGCTGGCTTGTCCATTATCCAGTTGCCAGCATGCACAGCATAAGTATAATTTGTTGTCTTTTCATCTCCTGAAACAGAAGTATCTCCATAATCATGAACAGAAAGCAGATCTTGCATTGATGAATGATTCTGGAATAAGATGGATGTTATTGACCTCGCCTTTAAGATCAGAATACTCTTTTATGCTAAGCTTTACAGATAAATTTGCTATGCTCCCCTGAACTTTATAGCTAGTTATAACAGCCATTTAACCACCCTTATATTTTTATTTAATTCCATTCACCCCTAATGAAATAAATATTAGACTTTGAAAGATATATACCTATCGAGTATATTAAGCATATAATATGCTTAGATTAAGAATTGTTTACATATTCAAAGAAGTGAGAAAGAATCTACCCAGCCAACATTTCTTTTAGAAACTTTCTACTGGCTGGCTGTTAAAAACAAAGATAAGATTATTTTTGTTTATTTTAAAAGGTATTGAATTCCCCAATAGATTAGAACTAATGAAAGTAAATACTGAATGATCTTAACATATAATGGTCTTAATTTTTTCACAGACTGCCTATACACGCACCCAAAATACCCCGAACTCTCATCAATTTTTTTAAGCCAAGAAATTTTCTGATACCAACCGAAATAGCTAGATATTATATTAAATATACCTAAAATAATCAATAAAATTCCTTTAAAATAGTCCATTTTAATGTATATCTCTTTTATTAAATAAATATCTTTCTATTTTTTAATCAAAATGCCATCTTTCTTTCTCTAAGAAATAATCAGCAGGATCCTGCATGAATGAAAGCGCTTCTTCCAAAATCTTTTTATGGGTTGCTTCTTCTTTCATCAAAAACTGGAAAAAGTCTTTTGTCTTCTTGTCTTTTGCCTTTCCTGCAAGCTCTTTGTAAAGGTTAAAGCTCTTTATCTCAATCTGTATCGCAAGCCTGTAATTGCCAAAATTAACTTTATTGAAAGATTCTTTCTTTTTCTTAAATTCCTTTTCTGTCAGCTGGAAGAATTTAAGTCCTGATTTTGGATTCCTGTTTTTTATTCTTTTTTCTATTGCAGCTGCTTTTTCTGTCTCAATGAATAAAGTAATCTTCTCAATGTGGTATATCTCGTCATGTGCCAGATGTGCAAATGTATTTCTTGTGAACTGGTCTTTTGCCTCTTCTGCAACTTTTGTGTAGAATTCCTCTCCTGCAATCTCATTTGTCAGTGCTGTCTTCAGTGCAGATGCAAGCTCTTTGTTCATAAGAACTGAAAAAATGTTAGGATATATAAAACTTACTTCCAGAACAGATTCCTAAACCAATTTATGATTTTGGCTACCAAATTCTCTTTAGGCTGTTTCTGCTGCGTTGCATCCTGCTGATTCGCTGCTTCTTCTTTCTGCTGCTGAATTTGTACTTCTTCTTTATTATTTTCAGTTTCTTTATTCTCTTTGCTTTCATCCTGTTTTTCTTTATTTTGCTCTTCAACAGCATACTTCACAATGTAAGGTGTCTGGACAATGCTTCCGTCATAATAGACATAAGTACCACCCATCTCATAGATTTCCATTCCGTCAATGTCTTTTCCAACAGGCTTTGTCTGCGGCCTTGTGAATTTATAAGGCTCATATGCTTCTGAGCCGTCTGCATACACCCAGCCATTGCCTGATTTCCATATAGCTTTGCCCAAGATGTCTTTTCCCCAAGGCGGGCCAGAGGGCATTCCTTCTCTGCTAAAATTTCCGACTGCAGTTGCATTTTTTGGGTTAAAGATATAAGTCTTGCCGTAGATTGTGCCTTGCTGATTTATCACAATTATCTCAACATCTTTTGATTCTCCGCCTTCTGCTTTTCTTACAATAGAATATGTTGCCTGTATCGGGTAGTTCATGTTAGGCTGCACCTGGATATAGCTATTGGCAAGATTAAACGCTTTTGCATCAAGATATAATGCAACCTGGCCATAAGTATATCTCATTGATTCAAACTCGTCTGCATAATAATAAAAATCCCTGTCAGCAGTATATTTCATCAGGGTTGATGCTGATACAGAGCTGGCAAAAACAAGCAAGAATACAATTCCAAATATGATTTTAGTTTTCATTCTACTTTGATAAAACCTCTTGTCTGAGCATTGGCCAGCAGCTGAGTTGTATGCTCTCTGTATTCTTCAGGTATTCTCCCTTTTTTTAAAAGCATCCTCTTTGCATAGGCATATCCCATTGCCTGGAGCATCCTGGATACAGGATTAGTGTCTCCTGGAATATATCTTGCTCCGCATAAACTGCAGCGCCCTTTGTACAGGACATTGTCATCAAACAGGCAGTATTCTTTGCCTGTCCTGATTTCACCTGGCTCAAAATCTTTTGATATAGCCATCTCCAGATTATTCTCTACAAATTCAGCTTTGTGCACTTTTTGTCCTGTCATTTTATACTGCCTAAAGAACTCTCTTTAACTGACAAAATTTATCTGTTTGTTTATAAGCCTTTCTAGAAAGATTTATAAGAGGGCGTTGTTTCAGATATGTAGGAGATATCATGAGACACTTACTATTGTTATTTGTCATTATTGCAGCTGTTTTTGCAATTGGCTGCGAAGAGCAGAAGGCAAAGATGAGCATTGCAGATGTGCAGTCAGCAGAGGTTCCTTCTATATCAAACTTCAATCTTGTGCTTGACAAAGAAGTATATCATTCAGGCGAAGTCATGAAAATAAATGGATATCTGGAAAGCTCTTCAAGGATTGAGAATGTAAGTGTAAGATTTTTCGGTATAAATGCAAGAAACAGTTATGCCTTAGACAATACAAGGCAGATAAACATCTCAGAAGGAAAGAATCTTATCCTGTTTGACTACAAAGCACCGCCCTGCAACACATGTGCAGGAATAAAAGCAGGAATCTATAAGATAAATGCAGAAATAGTATATGAGAATAATACTATTGCAAATGCAACTGCTGATGTTGAGATACAGCAGTGATCAGAGCCATAGAGTATAATCAGTTATTTCTTCAGAAGGCCTTATCACTTCTTTGACTATGTCTGGATTAAGGCTTTGCTGCATATTGAAATAATTTATCACATTTATCAATGTATTCCAAAACTCTCTGACGCCTGTTATGAATGCATTCTCATTCTCAAGCTCTTTTTTGTGCGGAAACATCCTTGCAGCAGGATAATCCCTGTAAGAAAAATCAAATATCTTCCATTGTATTATGAGATTTGCAAAATCATGATATTTATTAGTTATTGATGCAGGGGTTGACTTGTAAAAATTGATAAAAGGCAGCTTAAAGCCTCCTGTGCTCCTTCCTGCAGACACTTCATCTCTGAGATGGCCCGAGCAGGATTCCATTGTGATGACATGATAAGAATGGAATATTCCTTCTTCTTCAATCAGCTCTTCTGACCTGTCTCCCTGCCTGAACAGCCTGTTCAGATAGTACAAAACAGGAAGCATTCCTGGCTCAAGATGATGCACAGGAATAAGATGCTCATAGCAGAACTTGACCATCTCTTCGTCTTTGAACTGAGTGTATTTGTGGTAATTCCTTTTGTTCAGCAGAGTTTGCACAGAAAAAGCCATAACTTCTTCAGAAGGAACTACTATTTCAATTGTTCTTTCAACAACGCTCCTATGCTTCTGATGCTTAAGCCTTTTCTTTATCTCTTCAAAATCAACAATCTCTGCAAGGGTTTTGTCCATCGGAGGGGGAAGTATATGCCTTATTTAAAAAGTTTAAGGTGAAGAAGGCACTGGACACACCTGACCAGTGGAAAACACTGCTTATAGGCTGTATAAAGACATTCTGCATAATTTTCCTGAGCACAACCCACTGGACAGGTGGGTGGGTAAGATATATAAACTAGTTAACATATTTATCGTATCTATGGAAAAAGAAAATGCATTATCTGTATTTGAAGGAAAGAAAATAAGAAAAACATGGCATAATGATGAATGGTGGTTCTCTGTAGTTGATATTGTGGAAGCTCTCACTGGAAGCACTATACCAAGAAGATACTGGTCAGACTTAAAGATAAAGCTTACTGAGGAAGGATTTGAGTTGTACGATAAAATCGTACAACTGAAATTGGAATCTTCTGATGGCAAGTTTTATAGTACAGACTGCACTAACACAAAAGGCGCATTCAGGCTAATTCAATCCATACCTTCTCCAAAAGCAGAACCTTTCAAGCTATGGCTTGCCCAAGTCGGGTAT
>JAGVIO010000222.1 GCA_020056025.1 archaeon | reverse complement strand
TTTTATGCTAAAAATATGCCAAAGTTCAATGCACAGGCTTGCCTAAAATGGGAGAAGAGCCGTCTTTTTAGCAATGTTTATATATCCTTTATTCTACACATTTTCATAGGGGGTTTGAATGGATAATCTTCAGAAAAAATACAAGAATGTTATGAGCCAGAAAGAGCTTCGTGACAAATTAGACGAATTTGACAGCAAGCTCAAGGAAATAAGGCAGCACACAATAGTTTTTGCAGACGAATTATTCACCTACAAAGACAAAGACCAGAAAAGATTAAGAGATTTCTTTTAGAAATTTTGTTCAGAATCAGCATCTATTGACTTATTCAGACCTTATACAGATTCAGATAAGATTTTATATTATTGTAAACATAATGGCAGTCTGAGCTTACAGCTCCTTCATGCTTTCCAAAATCTAGAGGATGTATGAATCTCTTGAACAGCATCCTTGCAAGATAATGCCATGGCTTCTGCACCCATCTTCCTTCATATTCAGTTATAACCCATGCGTCAAACAGCATCCTGACTTCTCCTTCCTGAAGCTTTGCTTTCCTGTTGTGCTTAACCACTTCAACATCCTTTACATTTGTCAGGTATATCATAAGATTTATAGTGTACTGCTCATAGTCAGTTATGTTCTTGTAAGGCCTTAATTCAATTGTAAGATCCCTTCCGCTTTCATGGGTTGTCTCATGCCTTCTCTTCTCAAACTTAATATAGCCTCTTTCTTCAAAATATTTGTCAACAGTCTTCAGGAGAAGCTCTGCCTCAAACATTCCTCTGTATTTAAGTTCAAGACCTTCGACAATAAGATTTTTTTCAGCCATTATACATGCTTCTCATACCGGTACAGGTTTAAAAATTTTTGTATAATCCCATGCAGCTGGTAAGTGTCATTTACAAGCCATTTCTCTGCCTGCGCAACATATCGCTTGAAAACAAACTTTTCCATTATAGTCTTTAGGAAGAACATCCATGCTTTCTTCTCCCATTGCGATTCATATTCCCCATAATCAGATTCAAGATAAGCGTCAAATATTATCATCAGCTTCCCCTGGTTGATTTTCTGCACAACACCTTCTTTCTCAATCTCAACATCCTTGACATTTGTCGCTCTCAGCCTTATCCATATCATGTTCTTGAAATAATCAGTTGTCTTTTTCCAGGGCCTGAGCTCAATGTCAATGTCTTTGCCTGTTGCAAGCACATGCTCTATGTTCTTGTATTCCCACATATCATATCCTTTCTCATAGAACCATGAAGTGATTGTCCTGTACAGTCCGTTGAAGTCAAACATCCCTTCGTAAGTCAGCTTAAGCTGGTCTATGATACGCCTTGGCACGCTCATATATTGTCACCCAGATATCCAGCATATTCATAGCCTTTTGACTGCATGTCCAGCTCTTGCTTGATTATCTCATGAAGCTTGTGCATCCTGTAAGAAAGCTGGTCCCACCAGGCGCCTATCTCGTGCTTGCCGAAGAATTTTAAGTACATGCCA
Organism: archaeon; assembly: GCA_020056025.1. Classification (GTDB taxonomy): domain Archaea; phylum Nanobdellota; class Nanobdellia; order Woesearchaeales; family WJKL01; genus JAGVIO01. Next base: position 3,313 of record JAGVIO010000222.1, on the reverse strand, counting down.
AAAGCGAACTTTGCTACTTTGGATTTTTTATACCTGTCTTCATAATCAAGAACCAGGCTTCCTTTGATTATTATCCTTATTCTTGCATTTGTCAGCTTTTTAGTCAGACCGTCCTTTATCACCTCAACCTCAGTCATATCCCATAGCTTCATCTCAATTCCTATCTTTTCCATGAGCAGCTCTGTCACCTTTCTTTCTGCAGCAAACTCTATTTCCTGCTCAGCGCCTAAAGGAGAAGGCACTTTATGCTTGTAGCTCTTTTCAATGAACAGGTATTTTCTTGATTTAAGCCACTGAACCATGACATTGTACAGGACATTGAAATCAAACAGGCCTTTGTATTTTATTGTTAATGGGCTGATGTCAATAGATTTCATGGCTTTCACTTCTTTTATCAAACATAGAGGAAAAGACTTTATAAATGTTTCCTAGGAAAATTGGCAGAATCCAGGAATGCAAAAGAAACAAGATTTTTATAACAAAAGGACATTCACGCTGCAATGATATCTAAAATAACAGTTGTTGCAGTAGGTAAGGTAAAAGAGAGATATATCTCTGAAGGCATCTCTGAATTTTTGAAGCGCCTGAAGCCTTTCTGCAGGATAGAAGTGATTGAACTTAAGGACCAAGGGCTAAAGAAAGAGTCTGAGAAGATTGAAAAGTATATCTCAAATTCATCCTATATCCTTGACTCAAAAGGAAAAGAGTTTTCTTCAGAGGAATTTGCAGAATTGTTAAAGAAGCAGGAAGGTGAGCTGACTTTGATAATAGGAGGGCCAGAAGGCATAGAGCAAAACACAAAGTCAAAATCAAAATTATTGTCATTGTCAAAAATGACCTTCACGCACGAGATGTCTAGATTGTTCCTGATAGAGCAGATATACAGGGCATGCATGATAAATTCAGGAAGAGGATATTATCACAAATAAAATTTATAAATAGAGCATTATGACTATTCTCAAAAGAGTTCTGGTAGAGGGGCTGTGATTATGGGAAATGAAAAATGCAATGAAATTTATTACAGGCAATATAACGCAAAGCCGGTTGAAGATACTGAAAATGAGAAAATAGATTACTATTTTGCTCCAGAGGACAATATCCAGAAAAAAATAAAGGCTTTGTATGAAGGTAAGGGCAGCAAAATTAACGACAGCTTTGGCCAGCTTGTTGTTGCTGATAAAAATTCGACAGCAAGGATAATTATAACACATAGCCAGCCTTCGAAGGAATGCGCCTATGAAAGAGAAGTCGAGATTGCATTTACAGGAAATAGATTCTTGCCAAAAGAGCTGTCAGACCTTTTTGCAGCAGAAGGATTTAATAAAAGATAAAAACAGATATCTTTAAAAACAAATCTTTTATTTCTCCGTATATTGCCTCGGTAGTGTAGCCCGGCCAATCATAGAGCCCTCTCGCGGCTCTGACCCGAGTTCAAATCTCGGCCGAGGCAGTTTTCTATATACCCCTGCAAAACATAAAAATATAAAAACCCCTGTTTTACTGCTACTTCCGCTATGAGAGAGAAACAAATAGGAGTTATCGGTCTTGGCGTACAGGGGCAGAGGATTCTGAGCAAGCTTGAAAAGATTGCAGAATCAGGCTCTGGTTTCAAAATTTCATGCCTGTATGACCTTTTTCCTGAAAAGTGCAAAGCAAAGGGAAATGTAAGAGTAACATCAGATTTCAGGGAGCTTGTTGACAATACAGATATTGTATTTATTGCAACTCCGACAAAATACCATTTTGAAGCAGCTGAATATGCTCTGTCAAGAGGAAAAGATGTGTTTGTTGAAAAGCCAGCCTGTGAAGAATTACCAGATTTTGGAATGCTGCTTAAGCGTATGCATGAAAATAATGCAAAGCTGTATGTCAGCGACCCATTCATCCACATGAATGAATATACTGTGGTGAAAAAGCACGCAAGGGAAAGCAATCCAAAAAGGCTATGCTTTGAATGGGTGAAATACGGCACATTCAATGAAAGGATAATTCCTGCATTGGTTTACCATGACATGTATATAATGATGGATATGTTTGGCTTTGACCCTCATAAAATGCATGATATGCAGGACATCAAAATAAAAGAAGTGTCTGACAAGGTGCAGAATCAGTTTGTGAACATATTCAGATTTGCATTCGGCTACAAAGACGTTGATGTGGAATGCTTTTATAACAGGACAGTTGAAGAAAAGAGCGAACATAAAAAGATAATAACAATGGAAGATTCAGAAGGCTGCATACTCGAATGGAAAAAGGACAGCCATGTGAAGATTGGCGGCGTAAATCAGGCATATGAAAAAAATGATGCTCTTTTTGACATTGTGCACAATTTCCTGCATACAAGCGATTTCTATGAAAACAACATGATGGCTTTAAGGTGCCTCTATCTGTGCTACAATCTCCAGATGGAGAAAGAAGCATGGAAGAGCAGAATGGGCAGGGACCCTTCTGAAGACAGCTCAGAATCTATTCTGCCGATAATAAAAAGGTAATTTACCTGGCTTTATACAGGCTCTATCCCGACAACCTTTATCTTGAAATTCAGAGCCTTTCCAGCCAATGGATGGTTTAAGTCAATTGTTATCGTATCTGCAGTTACTTCTGTGATTGTTGCAGGTATCTGCTGGCCGTTTGGCATTCCCAATGCAAGCATCATCCCGACTTTAGGCTCCTGGTCTTTTGGAAGAGCAGCCCTTGGCACTTTCTTGGCAAGCTGGGGATTTATATCACCATAAGCATCCTTTGCTTCAATCCTGAATTTCTTTTCTTCACCGATTTTCATTCCTATCACAGCATTGTCAAATCCTTTTATCACTTGCCCTGAGCCAGCCTGAAATTCCAATGGATGAGAATGTTCTTCATGCTTTGATGAATCAAAAACAGTGCCGTCATCAAATGTTCCTTCATAATCAACCATTACTTTGTCTCCTTGCTTTATTGCTTCACTTTTGTGTTCAGCATTTTTTGGCATTTTATCAACTCCGTTTAATCGTAAAAACAGGCAGAATAGCCGATTTCAACGACTTTTGGTTTGTGGATTCAGAGCACAATATTTAAGTTTTTTCTTTTTTAGGTCTGCCATAAACGTAAGTTTTGCCAAAGACAAATTATTTAAACAACAACCATATTTCAACCAGCGAGGTGTTTTGATGGAAATTTCTGTGATAGCTTCTGGAAGCAACGGCAACTGCTGCTTGGTTGAAGAGAAAGACACCTCTGTTCTTATCGATGCCGGAAAGAGCGCAAAAGAGATTGAAGCAAGGCTCAGCAGGCTGAATAAATCAATGGAAAATGTGAACGCTATCCTTATTAC
>JAGVIO010000091.1 GCA_020056025.1 archaeon | reverse complement strand
TAATATTTATAAAGGTTTATGTAAATTATATTCAAAAGGTGATATCATGGATAAGAAACAAATCGCAATTATTGTGGTTCTAGTATTTTTATTAAGCATCATGAATTTTGCTTTTGCAGAGGATGAAAAAGAAAAAAAAGAACCGCCCTGGTATTTAAGCGGCCCGTTCTTCTGGTTAGGCGGCGGTGAATTGCTTGAAGGCTGCTCCTGCTGTGAAGAAGATACAGATGTGGACAAAGAGACACCTGAAGAAAATGCTCCAAGCCTTGAGCAACAAGCAGCTCCAGCACCTTCTACCCCTGCAGCGGCATGCAGCCCGACTCCGGAACTGCCTGACGGAAATGACAATAACTGCAATGGCCAGACAGATGAAGAAGTATGCGCAGACGGCATTGACAACAATGGCAATGGAAAGGTTGATGAAAGCCCTCCGTGCTGATTGATTTTGTTTTTTCTTTTTGAATTGTTTTATGTATAATAACACACCTAAAAACCGAAAGTTTTAAATACACATACACATACACATATGTGTATGGCAACAAAAACAATAACTATAATGGATGATGCATATGACCTTTTGCATAGGAACAAGCTGGAAGACGAAAGCTTTTCAGATGAGATAAGAAGGGTATTGTCTAATAAAAAAGCAAGAAAGCCTATTGAATTTTTCGGGATACTCGGAAAAGAAGGCGAAGGCATGCAGGAAGACCTCGAAAGGATAAGAGCAATGGATATTAAAATTATGAAGGAAAGGCTGAAATGAAGCTTCTTGACACTACCTTTTTAATTGACATATTAAACGGCAAAAAAGAAACACTTCCTATTCTAAAGAGCAATATAAAGCTGTTCACTACACAATTAAATATGTATGAAGTGATAAGAGGAATGTATTTGAAAGGAATCTCAAAAGAAAAATTTACAGAATCAGTTGCTTTTTTTGAAAGCATATATATTCTTCCTTTGGATGATAATTCCATTTTAAGGTCTGCTGAAATTTCTTCAAGCCTTATCAAAGAAGGCAAAGAAATCTCTAACATTGACTGCCTTACAGCAGGAATTGCATTAACCAAAGGCATTACAACAATAGTCACAAAGAATGCAAGGCATTTTTCCAGGATAAAAGGCATTAAGGCAGAAGAATACTGATTACTTTATCTTCATAAACAGAATCTCAGCTGTTCCTATCCTGTGCTTCTTCAAATCAAAGCCAAGCTCATCCCAGGATAATTTTTTAATTTTCAGCTGCTTCTTCAGCTTCTCAGAGAATTCAGGCATCATAGGCTCGCATAGAATAGCCAGGTTTTTGATTATATTCATGCAGGTTCCAAGCACATCTGCTGATTCTGCCGGATTTTTCCATGGCTCTTTTTTCTGGAAATAGGCATTTCCCAGTGCAGACACTTCCATTATAATGTCAATTGCTTTCTTGAAATCATACTCTTCATAGGCTTTCTTTATCTCAGGGAATTTTGCTTCAACCTCTCCGATAACCTTGTCTTCATCAATGCCTGTTATCTCAGAATCATAATTCTTGTTGACAAAAGACATTGACCTGTAGCAGAAGTTTGACAGGTTTGAAACAAGGACAGTATTGATTCTTTCTTTCAGCAACTCTTCTGAATATTCACCGTCTCCGTCAATGTTCATTGCTCCGAGAATATAGAACCTGAATGGGTCAACTCCATATTTTTCTATCTGCGCAAAAGGGTCTAAGACATTTCCTGTTGACTTGCCCATCTTTGCTCCTTTTGAAAGTATCCATCCATGGACAAACAATTCTTTCGGCAGTTTTATTTTGGCAGACAAGAGCATCGCAGGCCAGAAAGCAGCATGGAATCTTAAGATATCTTTTCCAATCACATGAACATCAGCAGGCCAAAGCTTTTCAAAGTTTTCTTCATCCCTTCCGTAGCCTATGCCTGTAATATAATTTGAAAGTGCATCGCACCAGACATACATGACTTGCCTGTCATCTCCTGGTACAGGGATTCCCCATGGCAATGAGGTTTTTGGGCGAGAAAAGCTTATATCTTTTGCATTCTCAAGGAATGCAAGGATCTCATGCTTCCTGACATCAGGGCTAACTCTAAATTCATCTGATTTTATCTTGCTGATTATCTGCTCCTTGTATTTTGAAAGCTTGAAGAAATAATTCTCTTCCTCAACTTCCTCAATCTGCCTTGTCGGATGATCAGGACATTTACCATTAACCAGTTCTTTCTCTGTCTTGAATGCTTCGCAGCCAATACAGTAAAGGCCTGTATATGTCTGCTTGAATATGTCTCCTGACTTCACCAATTCATTCCATAATTTTATGACACCAGGATAATGTATTTTCTGGTCAGTTGTCCGGATGAAATAATCATAGGATATGTTCAATTTCTTGCACAGCTCCTTGAAAACAGCAACCTGTTCATCCAAAAACTCTTCAACAGGCTTTTTTGCAGCTTCAGCAGCACGCCATATCTTTGTTCCGTGCTCATCAGTGCCTGTCTGGAAGAAAACATCCTTGCCCTGCAGCCTTTGGAACCTTGCAATTGCGTCTGCCTGCACTTTCTCAAGAGCATGGCCGAGATGAGGCCGCGCATTGGGATAATCTATTGCTGTTGTTATATAAAACTTTTTCTTTGCCATTATACTCCAATTAAACCTTAAATTTATAAATCATACGGTTTTTAAGCAGGCATATGTCTGAACAATTTAGCTGGCGCCTGGAAGAGATTGCAAGAAGCAATGACTTTGTTTTGCTAGACACAAATTCATTAGGCACAAAGTATTCAGGCAATCTGATCAAAAGCATAGTGCATATGGACGGAAAATTGAGCACAAAATCTTACAGTCCGATCATCAATGAAATAGAATATCTTGTTGCAGCAGCAGAATATCTGCGTGAGCATGACAACATAATAATCCTTCCTGCTGTGGCAGAAGAATACGGAAAATATTCATGGAAGCTTAACAAGATATCTCACTCGCACAAGTCCAATTTTGAGAAAAGGAAATACAACATTGGCAAGGTACATACCAGAATCAACCACAGAAAAAATTTCCACAGTTCTTGCACAAGAAGAAGAAGGTCAATTGCTTATGAAAAGATAAGGCCAGATGATGAGGAACACCTGAAAAAATGTGTCCGGGCTTTGGCTGTTTATGCAAACAAGGCGAATGACTTGCTTAATATTCTGGAATCCAAGCAGACAGCTGCTGCAGAAAATGAAGCTTTTGTTGAAGCAGTGAAGAACATTGTGTATGATGCGCAAATCAAGAATCCTGGCGAAAGGGACACTGATGAAAGGCTTGTTGTTTTTGCTTATGAGAAAGCATACAATGGCAGCCGGGTTGCAATAGTCAGCGATGATGACCATGTTGAGAAGATTCTGAAACATTTATTTTCAGAAACAAGGATATTCAGGCTTCAGCCAGGCGGAGACACATATCTTTTTGGAAGAGAGCACATGCTGGAGATAGGGCTTATTTTTGATACAGCCAGCCTGCCAAGAAAGGATGAGAATGAATTGCCTTACAAAGAGCTTATATTCCAGTTCCAAAACAAAAACTAAATAAAGATGAGTGATATATCTTCTTTCATGCATAAAAGTTACTCATTAAAGACAGTTAAAGAGGTGTATTCCTACTGGGGAAAATCTCTTCTTGCATACAAATTAGGTGTTTCTTTCTTTGGATTTGGTTCTTATCTCAGGAAACAGGCTGCTGATCTTCTTTTTGAAAGCCAGACTGTTGTGGATCTGGCATGCGGGCCTGGAATAATGTTCAAAAGGATTGAAAAAAAGATAGGCCCTGAAGGAAAGCTGATTGCAGTTGATTATGTCAAAGAGATGATTGAGCAGTGCAGAAAACTTGTAAAAAGGAAAAACTGGCAGAATGTCGAGATTATTAAGGCGGATGCAGCAAGGCTCAGGCTAAAGCAAAATTCTGTTGACATAATAATCTCTTTCATAGGCCTTTCTGCAATTCCAGACCATATTTCTGCACTGAGGAAATGCAAAAGTTTCCTGAAAAAAGGAGGGAAACTGATAGTGCTCGACGGCAAAGACTTTTCAGGGGCATGGAGATTCCTGAATCCTGCATTGCGCATACTAAGATGGTCAAAGAGCTACCAGAGAAAAAATCTGATTAAGGATATTGAAGCTGTTTTCGGAAACATTGAAGTGAATGAATACATGCTCGGCTCTGCCTTCATCGCTTATGCTGTAAAGAAATGATGCCAGAGCATTAAAAAATAGTAATATTTATATTAAAGATAGATATTGACAGATTCATAACAATCAAAAAAGGTGATATATGATGAAAATGAACAGAAAAGCATGGATACATCATCCGGTTGGAGCAATTGTTATTGGATTCTTGGTTGGAGCACTGGCGATGTATCTTATAGCAAAAGGTATTATTCCGATTGCAGCACTGAATCCCTGCAAATAAGCTGTTTTTTGCTGTTAAACGCCGTGGCTCGGATTTGAACCGAGAAGGGCTAGGCCCAGATGCTCTCTTGCAATTAAATTTCGAGGCATCCGCACTACCGGATTATGCGACCGCGGCAATACAGAAAAAGAAATATCCTGAGTTTTTAAACCTATTTTATTTTTCCAAACTTGTTGCTTATCATGCTGTTGTGGTTAAGGTTGCCTGTCAGCCTTACAGGATAGAATATAAGGCCTTTTGCAGTATGCATGCTCTCTGTCATTATCATATGCACTGCTTTGCCGAATATTTTCTCATATCCGATCTTTCCTACTTTTCTTACTTCCTTGACTTTGGAAAGCACAAAAGCAGACATTACAATCCTTAATACTCCTGAAACGATGAATGCAAGATAATATTGGGACCATAAAAATTGTGAAATGAAAAATCCATCGAACTTTATGACAGCTGTTCCTGCAAGTGTTCCGAGGAATATCATAACTCCGTTTATCATGTTATAGTAAGAGACATATTTTGTCCTTTTATCAGGAGCTGTTGTGTCAAGCACAAAATTGAATGTAGTCAGCTCAAAACCTCCCCAGATAATGCCTGAAAACAGCTGCACGCAGAAAAGATAATATACATTTGTGGAAAACAGCCATGTCAATGGCAATATTCCGATCATATAGCTGCATAATGTCATTATTATCTTGTTTCCATACTTGTCTGATAGCTTGCCCCATACAGGAAGCGCAAGATATCTTGTGATAAAAGATGCTGCTGTCAGTATCATATAGGCAAAATAGCTTAATCTCAGGTCATACAGCAGATAGGCTGTGAAAAAAGGAGATGCTACATACACTGCAAAGTTCATCAGCGTCATAAACAAAACAAACAATCCGTAATTGTTCTCTTTGATGTGCCTGATGAACGAGACAAATGTAACTCCGTCATTGCTCCCGTCCTTATATTCTGGCTCGTATTTTTTTGAAAGGAAAAGTGTTGACATGAGCCTTGCAATCAGCGCCACAATGAACAATGCAGCAAAGCCAAGGAATTGCCTATCTTGTCCGTCCTTGAATAAGTCAAGCACAATTCCTCCGCCTATGATTGAGAACAGTATGATTATTCCTGATATCCTGCTTCTCTTGCCGAAGTATCTGCCTCTGTCTTTTGGATTCACCAGATCGCCTATCCAGCTGTTCCATGCAGGGCTTGCTATCATTCCAGACGCATAATAGACAACTGCAAAAAATATCAGCATCCATGCGCTCATTTTGCCAAAATAATATGCTGCAAGCATAGGGAGCCATGTCAGTGCCTGGATAAACGCAGACAATACAACAAATCTCTTTCTTGAGCCAAACAATCCAGTAAGCCTGGTCGAGAAATACTGCAGCAAAGAGCCAAGCAATAACGGCAATGAAGACAACAATCCTATCTGGAAGTTTGATGCTTTCAGGAACACAGCAAAAGCAGAAAGATAGTTCTCTCCAATCCCATACATCACTGACCAAAAACTTCCATCCACAATTGAATAGAAAAGACTTTTCTTTATCTTTTTGTCAATGTCTTTTTTCTGTTCTGCCACCATCTTTTTAGCCATATAAATAAAATTAAAGAAAGAAGTTTATAAATTTAATGCGTTGCTTAAGGCCTATTTCCTTGCAGCTATCTTTTTCCTTGCTTCTGCCTGGACAATGTTCTTTGTGAGCTCTTCAACCTCTGCACTCTGCACACCTTCGAACCTTGTCTGGGGATTTACTGTCTTCTTCTCTTTTGCGCTCTTAAGCATGTTTGCTACGAATTTTTCAGTAGTTTCGTCTGCCATAAATGCAGAAAAGATGAAGTTTTATTTAAATTTAAGCATTTCTGAGCCTGTTTATTGCCTTTTTTATCTCATCCAGCTCTTCTGGCTCATGAGCAGGCTTATGCTCTTCCTTGCTGCTTAATTTTACCATTCTCTCTGCCTTGTCAAGATCGTATTTTGGCTTTGTTTCCTTTTTCTCTTTCAGCTCATATTCGACATAAGACATCTCATCCTTGAGCTTTGAAGCAATCTTTTTCAGGTCTCCTTTTTTGCCAGGCTCCCACATGAGCTTCAGTTCATCATTCTCAAACCTTGGAATGATATGGATGCATAATCTTCCGTCTGGATTGTCATCTGAAATACCTGTCTTGAGAATTATGTTTGTTCCCTGGGATTTCATCGCATTAAACACAGCAGATGAGCACAATGAAGCAATCCTGAATATATGGGCTGCAGAATCATTGTCAAGCTTCTCAAACAAATGCTCTTCTTTCTGGGAATATATCGCGATATGGCCTATGCACTGCGCATGCCCATATATAACGCAAAGCACTTTGTCATCTTCATAAAGCACTTTCTGCTCTGACTTTATGCCTGAAAGGAATTCAGCTGTTTTTGCCTGAATTGGCTTTGTCTTGAGATCACTGTGAATAAATCCAGGCAAGCCCTGGACAAGCATATCGGTTGTCTGCTTTGCTTTCTCTGCGTCGAGCTTTTTCTTTTTGTCAAAAAGATACAGATAATGCTTGTCGCCTTTTTCTCTTGGCAGCAGATGTATCAGGAAATGAGGGGATTGCTGTCCTGCAACACCGCCGTTTGCAATAAAGACAGTTGCTCCTGTTGCAAGCATTGCTTTTTTCAATGCATTGACTATTTTTGGAAGATTGCCGAAGATATGCTCAAAATCCTTTTGCTGCACATAAGGAAGAATAGGATAATGCTCTTTCGGCATCATAAGCATATGGCCTTCGATTGCAGGATTGATGTCTAAAGTTCCAAACATAATTTTGTCTTCATAGACTTTGTTTGTCTCCATCTCTCCATTGATGATCTTGCAGAATACGCACTGCTTCTTCTGCTCATCTAATTGAGCTTTTATTTCAGGTGTTATTGTTATCATAATACAGGTAAATATGCTGCTATTTAAAAAATTTAGCTCAAAGGGAAAACTTAATAAAGATGCGAACTAACATTCTCATAAAAGAGGTAGATAAATGTTTGACGCAATCACAATAGGCTCTGCAACAGTTGATGTATTTGCAACAATTGACAAGAAGTTCTATGATGTTAAAGTAGGAGACAAAGTCTTAATCACAGATTTGAAGTTTGAGACAGGCGGAGGAGGATTAAATGCAGGAGTCGGCCTTGCAAGGATGGGCTTGAAAGTAGCATTCCTTGGAAAACTAGGCCATGATCTCAATGCAAACAAAATAATGCATGAGCTCAGGAAAGAGAATGTTTTTTTCATACATACAAAACCGTCTGAAAAAGCAACTTCTTATTCATTCATAGAGACAAGCACAAAGCAGCCTGACAGGATAATTTATACGCACAAGGGAGCTTCAGATGATTTGCATTATTCAGAAGTTCCCAGACTAAAGACAAAATGGCTCTACATGGCAACAATGCTCGGAGATTCATTTAAGACATGCGAATATATTGCAGGCTACTGCAAAAAGAAAGAAATACATATAATGTTCAACCCAAGCACTTATCTTGCAGCGCAGGGCAAAGATTACCTGAAACATATTCTGGATGCAACTACAATCCTTGTATTAAACAGGTCAGAAGCAAGATTATTGCTTGGAACAAAATCAGACCATATTGATTTTTTGCTTGCATCATTGCATAAGCTTGGGCCAAAGATTGTCATAATCACAGACGGGCCAAGAGGAGTGCATGCATACAAAGGTGAATATGTCTATTTCATAAAGCCAGACAAGATAAAAGTTATTTCAACAACAGGCGCAGGAGATGCATTTGCATCTGGATTTTTGGCAGGCTATATCCATCATAAGGACATTGCTGTTGCTTTGGAGTTTGGATTGGCCAATGCGCAGTCTGTCATAAGATATTACGGAGCAAAGAACAGGCTGCTTAATTATCACCAGGCAATTGACGATATGCACAAGCACAAGCGAAAGGTTACTGAAAGGAAATTAAATTTAATCAAGAAACGAGATAAATGACAAACTGCTTATCATGCGGAACAGAAGCTGACTATATCTGCCAGACCTGCAACAAATGCGCAAGCTGCTGCAGCTGCAATGATTCATCCAACTCAAGCCAGGAAACTTGCATGCAATGCGGAACAAATGTAAGCTACAGATGCCCTACATGCAACAAATGTGCCAGTTGCTGCAGCTGCAATAACCAGTAATTTTTTAAAGCATGACATTTTTCTTATTAAAACGTTTTTCACAAAAACAAAAGGGGATATTTCATGTACGATGTAATTATCATTGGCGCAGGCGCTGCAGGCATAACAGCAGCAATATACGCAGCAAGGTCTAAATTAAAATTTGAGATAATTTCTAAGGATTTTGGCGGCTTGACTACCTGGAGCCCTGATATCGAGAATTATACAGGCTTTCACAATCTTTCTGGGCTTGAATTGATTGAGAAATTCAAAGAGCATATATCTGATTACAGGATTGAAGTTAAGGAAGAAACAATAACAAAAGTCGAGAAATCAAAGAAAGAAGGTTTCATTGTCAGGACAAACAGCAGCAAATACGAGACAAAAACCGTTATTATCTGCTCAGGCTCATCTCCGAGAAAACTGGATATTCCCTCTGCTGCAAAGTTTGAAGGAAAAGGAGTTGCTTACTGCGCAACATGCGACGGGCCTTTGTTTGCAGACAAAGATGTTGCAGTCATTGGCGGAGGAGATTCTGCACTGGCTGCTGCACTGACACTGATACAGGTTGTGAACAAAGTCTATATCCTGAATGCCACTGCTGAGCTGACTGGAAAAGATGCTGCGCTCAGAGACAATGTTCTGAAAAGCGACAAAGTTATTGTTCTTAACAATTCAAAACTTCTGGAGATATACGGAAAGCAGTTTGTAGAAGGCCTGAAGTTTGAGCAGATGAATGAGAAAAAAGACCTGAAGGTTGAAGGCATATTTGTCGAGATAGGCCATATAAGGAATGTTGATTTTGTGAAAGACCTGATCAAGATCAATGAAAAGAACGAGATTGCTGTTGAGAAAAACGGAGCAACTTCAATGCCGGGCATCTATGCAGCAGGTGATATAACAGATCTGCCAGGCAAACAGACAATAATAGCAGCAGGAGACGGAGCAAGGGCGTTGCTTTCTGCTTTTGCTTATTTGACAAGAAAATAAGGTGAAAAAAATGGCAAAGAAATTTTTCAGATGCACGGTGTGCAATGATATTCATTTCGGAAATGCAGGGCCTGAGATATGCCCGACATGCCAGACAGAGAATGCTTATGTCGAAATAACAAAAGAAGAAGCAGAAAAAGCAATGGCTGTCAATATATAAATTAAAAATAATCAATCATCTATCCAATATGACAACAATCAAAGAATTGAGAAAGGTTTTTGGCGAATTCTGCAAAAAGAATGATTTCCAGCTGAATCCAGACAAAGAGCATCTTGACATGACTCTTGAAGGCGTAATGATAAATGAGAAAAACACAGGCTTAAGGTTCTGCCCGTGCAGGATCCAGACAGGAGACCTGAAGAAAGACCAGTGGATACTGTGCCCATGCAATTTCAAGCAGCAGGAAACATGGCAGAAAGAAGGAAGATGCTGGTGCGGCTTGTTTGTGAAGAAGTAATCAGCTAATTTTATATACCTCCTCTGTTTCTTAATTGTCAAATACAATTGAGGAGGTAGATTTTTATGCCATTCAAAGTAACAGTAGACCAGGATGCATGCATCGGCTGCGGAGCATGCGTTTCAGCATGCAACAATTTCGTACTGACAGACGGAAAAGCACATCCGAAGAAAGACAAGGTGCCTTCTGAAGGCTGCAACAAGGAAGCAGCAGATATCTGCCCTGTGCAGGCAATCAAGGTTGAGAAGGTAAAGTAAGATGCAGGCTCTTTTAAACTCGCTGGCTGCAACATTCATCGTAAGCCTGATATCATTAGCAGGAATATTCTCATTGGCTCTGAAAGACAAGCTGCTTAAAAGAATTCTTTTGCTGTTGGTGGGATTTTCAGCAGGAGCGATGTTAGGCGGTGCATTTCTTCATCTGATTCCAGAATCATTGGAAACAATGAGCGTAACAAAAGTCAGCCTGTTTATTTTGGCAGGGTTTGCAGCATTCTTCATCATTGAAAGGGTACTGCACTGGCATCACTGCCACAAAGAAGGAAAATGCAATGTGCATATGTTCACTTACATGAGCCTGATTGGAGATGCAGTCCATAATTTCATTGACGGAATAATAATAGCAGGAAGCTTTGTAGCCGGGTTTCCTATAGGCATTGTAACAACAATCGCAGTGATTTCACACGAGATTCCGCAGGAACTTGGAGATTTTGGAGTATTGATATACGGCGGATTTTCCAAGATAAAAGCGTTTGCATTCAATTTCATCTCAGCACTGACAGCAGTATTGGGGGCAGTTGCAGGCTATTTCCTTTCAACATTCTCAGAAAGCATCGCTTCATTCTTAGTTCCGTTTGCAGCAGGAAGCTTCATCTACATAGCAGCTTCTGACCTTATTCCAGAGCTGCACAAAGAGCCGAAGCTCAAGAAATCAATGCTGTCATTTCTGTTCTTCCTTGCAGGGATTGCATTCATATATTTTGCAAGGATGATATTTGAGCATTAGAATCTATCTGTTCACAGGGCTTTTCTGCGGCTTGCTCAGCCAGAATTTCTTTGTGTCAATGTCCACTATTGCCAGCTTTCCATCCCAGCCTGCTCCGCAGTCCATCATAACTAAGTTTGAGAAGAACAAAGGATGCAGCGCTCCGTAAGACTGCGTAGGAGTATGGCCAACAAAAACAAGCTTATATTTTTTTATTATATTTCCCTTTGCAGCATATTCTACAAGAGTCCTGTCCCACATTATGTTTTCAGGAGTATCTTTAAGGCCTTTTTTATGGTCAAATCCGCCGTGCACAAACAGCATGCCATCTTCTATATGATAGATTACTGATTTGCTGAAAAATTTCTTGTGCGATTCAGGGATAAAAATTCTTTTCTTGTTTTTTTCGATATACGAGGCAAGCGTAGCCATTCCACCCTGCGAAGTCCAGATTGTTTCCATAATACCTTTGGTAAAGAAATCAAGAAACCAATTGTCATGATTTCCCCGGACAAAAACAATTTTCTTTATCTTCAGAAGCTCGTCAACGCATTTTTTTGTTTCTGTTCCTCCGTCGACAATGTCTCCTATAATGATGAGCTTGTCTTTTTTGTAATCAAACTTGCATTTCTTCAGCACTTCAACCAATGCTTCATATCTTCCATGTATATCGCCTATTACAAATCTTTTCATATTTTCTTAAGAATAGTAATGCCTGAATTTAAAGCTTGCCAAAGAAAGGCATTGAACAGCAAAACAAATCAATATTATCCTTCATTTTTCCTTGTCAACAGCTCGTGTACTGGCACTCGCTCTTGAGCACATTTTATTCCACTTAGGACCACCAGTCACAGATTGGTGGAATAAAATGTTTAAAAATCTTATGAATCTTACTTCTAGAATATGCCTTCACACCATATTTAAAGAACACAGAGGATATTATTGCTATCAAATGTGCAGGAGGTGATGCCAACCCAAAACGAAAAAAAATCAATGGAGGTGAGAGCAAGGCAACAAATACCTGTCAACAGCTCGCCGACACTGCTTGTCATAGACCAGTAGCATACTCGCCTTAGGGCGTGGTCGGCTCGCTCTTGAGCACATTTTATTCCACTTATGATCACCAATAGCAGACAGGTGGAATAAATGCTTTATTCATTTCATGCTCATGTACTAAAAACATAATCAGATTGGCACTGCAGCAGGTTTAACCCTCTTTTCCTGCTGCAGATGCTTCTCTATCAAACTTGTTTCTTGGCAAACACATTAACCTCGCCAGAATCCGTATCACAGCTTTCTTATGGCGAGCCAAAAACTACCTAAAGTTTTATATACCTTTATTATATTCTGCACAATATAACCAACAAGAGGGTGTTTATATGACAATAGTCAAGCTATGGAGATGCGAAATCTGCGGTGATCCTTATATCGGCAAAGTGCCGCCTGCAAACTGCCCGTTCTGCGGCTCGCACAGGAAGCATATCAAGGAAGCAAAATCAGCAGTTGTAAACTTCAATGTCGAGCTCAATGAAAAAGACAGGGCGATTGCAGAAGAGTCGTTGAAGAAGGAAATCTCAAACACAGCATTCTATTTCTGCGCAGCATCAAAGACAGACAACCCAGAAGGAAAATTATTGTTTAAGGCACTTGCAAAAGTAGAGAATGAGCATGCGTCTATCTGGAAAAAGATCCTGAAATTAGACACTATTCCTGCAGGAGCTGATGCCTGCCATACAGTCAACAAAGACAATCTTCAGGAATCACATGACAGGGAAACAAGGACAATAAAATTCTACAGGAAATCTGCAAAAGAAGTGACTGATACAAGAGTAAAAGAGATCCTGCAGGCATTGATAAAAGTAGAGATAGACCATCTGAAGCTTTCAGAAGAAAGGCTTAATCCCAGATGATTTAGCCTGTACGCAAAAAGGTTGTAAAATGGAATGCAATGAAGGAAAACCAGACAGGATAATAAGGGCAATTTCTGCAGTGATAATTGCAGCAATAATCTATGTCTACAATCTGAGTGCATGGTGGTATCTGATAGCATTAGTGCCAGCAGTAACAGCAATAACTGGATTTTGCGGATTATATCCTCTGCTAGGAATAAATACGTGCAAAAAGAAGAAAATATAAAAAAAT
>JAGVIO010000072.1 GCA_020056025.1 archaeon | reverse complement strand
TATATTTTCCCATTTTAATCACCTTTTACTGGTTCAGCGGAATATCAAAGCTCCATTCCCTGTCGGGGTATATTGTAACTCCATTTCCTTTTATCTCCAGGCTTCTTATGTCCTGGGAGTGATTCACTCCTCTCATCTTTATCACAGATAACGCCCTTTTGATAGAGTTCCTGTAGCTAAACTTATGCAGCTTGATCACTCCGTCTGTTACAAAGTCTTCAAATCCAGAGCTTGAGATCCTTTCCTGCTCATGCTCTTTTATCTCAGAAGTCAGTATTGACGTGACTTTATGATGCTTCAATGTATTTATCAGCAATGCCAGTGCAATCCTCTGCTCTGCCTCCTTGTCAAACAGCATTGTGAAAAGATTGACTGAATCAAGGACAACTCTTTTTGCCCCTACTCCTTTTACAACTTCCTCTATCTCTTCTATAAGGTCTTTAATCTTTGCAGCTGTCTTTTCTTTGTATATCAATACAGAGCCTATGTTTCCGCCGATAATCTTTAGCTTGTTCTTTTTCTCATAATCTTCCAAGTCTCCGAAACCTACACTTTTCATGTCTTCAATTAAGCTGTGTTTGTCCTGCTCAAAATTGATATACACTGCTGATTCTCCGTCATTAAGGCCTTTCAGCAGATATTGTATAGAAATTGTAGTCTTTCCTGTGCCGCATGAGCCTGAAAGCAATACTGCTTTTCCTTCTGGAATTCCGCCATCGAGCATCATGTCGAGGCCGTGTATGCCTGTTTTTACCTTATTCACCATCTTTATAGCCTTTAATTATTAGTTAATATTTTAATCTTTTGTTTTTTTGCAAGAAAATCAGCTGAAATGAACAGCAAAGCGCCTGAAAACAAGCCGCCAAAATGGAACAAAGACTGCAGCAAAAGTGTTTTGTCATTACCTGGTGTAACTGATGTGAAATATTCTATGAAGATAGTAATGCTGAATATAGGCACTGCAACATAATAAGGCACGTAATTCTTGCCTT
Organism: archaeon; assembly: GCA_020056025.1. Taxonomy (GTDB): domain Archaea; phylum Nanobdellota; class Nanobdellia; order Woesearchaeales; family WJKL01; genus JAGVIO01. Next base: position 4,078 of record JAGVIO010000072.1, on the reverse strand, counting down.
TTGCCAGAATGCTGCCAAGGATGCTGTACAAGCCTACTGATGCACCGACTATCATTGTGAAAGGCGAGACAATGCCGCAGATCAATGCAATGAGCGAAGATGAGATTATGAATGAGGCTAACAGATAATCATTCCTTATGCTTACTTCATACGCAAGAAGGCCTATGATTGCCAATGTAAAAAGGTTCTCTACAAGATGCATCACATTCTTATGGAAGAACTGGAATGTCATAAGCCTGTAGAATTCTCCGTCAAAGAACTTAGATCCTGAAAATGCAAACAGCTCTGCGCTTTGCGGAAAAATAAAAAACAATGAAGTTATTATGCCTGCAATAAAAAGAAAAAAGACTACCAAATCAAGATTTTTTATTTTCATAACAACCTCTTTTCTGCCTAAAGATATCTCTTTATCTCTTCTCCGCGCAGCACATGCCTCTTAAGCTTCTGCTTTATCAGCCTTATGTAGCCGTAAAAGAGCAGGCATGCAAAGAATGTACTTATTGAAATGAAAAGAAGAACAAAGTCATTCATTTTTTATACAGCCTCTTTCTTAAAACAATATTAAGGAATATGATGCCTGTCAGGCCAAGGAGGAATATTGTTGCAACGCTGATGTTCAATGCAATCACACTGTCCTCTTCCTCAAGCAGGTCTTTCAGGTCATTCTGCTCGACAACAGTTTCAGCTGCTGCAAATTTCACAGGGATATCATAAAATTCTTCAGGCGCTGCAAGGATCAGGTTAGGCTGCTCTACGCTGAACAACAATGTTAATTTGCCTTCATAAGCTTTAGCATCAGAATCTTTAGGAGGAGCAATGATGACTTTTGCATTTATCGCTGTCCTTGAGCTAAAGTAATGGTTTGACAGATTCAAGACATATACCCACCCTTCTGGAATTCCTGCGAGCTTTGCATCAATCTTTACAGGAGTTGAAGAATCAGAGGTTATTGTCAAATCAAGCTTATTGTAAGAGCCTCTGTCTATATTGCCAAAGTCAAGCATGTCTGGCTTTACTGTTATGCTTGATGCAATAACAGCCTGAACTAGTGAAATGAAAATCAAACATAACAGAATCGGTTTTAGCAGGCGCATATAGCCCTTATCATGCAAACTTCTTTTTAAATCTTTCTATGGTTTAGAGCAGGAGTAACCCATTTGAAAGTGGTTATAACTCCATCTAAAATAAGAGAAATCTTTATATACAACAGTATATATTTTGAAGCTATAATGGCAAAAAAAGAGGGAGCTGCAAAAGCAGCTGAACAGCCAAGAGTAAAAACAGGAATACCTGGATTTGAGGCTCTTGTCCAGGGCGGCCTGATTCCGAACAGCATCAATCTTATCAAAGGCGGACCTGGAACAGGAAAAACAATATTCTCGCTGCAGTATCTTTGGAAAGGGCTTACTGAATTCAACGAGAACTGCGCATATATTTCTTTTGACAACAATCCGGAAAGGATTAAGGAGGATGCTCTGCTTGATTTTGGATGGGATTTTGAGAAATTTGAAAAACAAGGCAAGGCGAAGTTTATAAGGATAGACCCGTACAGCACTACAAACATACAGAGTGACATAGAAGATGTTGTTACAAAAGCAAAAGCTAAAAGATTAGTAATAGATTCATTGACAACTCTGAGGGTGTCGCTGAAAGATTCTTATATCATCAGGAAATCATTATACTTGCTTATGGAAGCGCTTGCACAGATGGGCTGCACGACAGTAGCAACTTCTGAGATGTCCAGGACAGGAGAGCTTGGAATAAGCGAAGACAGCTCGCTTGAATATTTTGATTTAGAGGAATTTGCAGCAGACAGCATAACTGTACTTTATAATGCAGGCCTTGGCGGAAAATCAGATAGGGCTTTGCGAGTGATCAAGATGAGAAGGACAGACCATGTAAAAGGGCCTGTGCCTGCTGAGATATCCGGCAAAGGATTTAAGATACTGGGCAAGTCTGAGTTTTAATAACAAAATTTTTAAAGTTCAAGGATTAATATCTTTAAGATGGACCATCGGACAAAATCTCTGATAACTGTATCAGTTCTGGTATTTATTATGCTGGCAATTGCTTTCTTCATCAACAACATGCAGGGGCAGATAACAGGGGCTGTTGTGCAGGAAGAGTGCGCTTGCGCTTCTGATGCTGACTGCACTGACAACAACCAGTGCACACAAGACCTATGCCTGTATAAGGATGTATGCAAGGCAGCATTGTGCGTGCATAAGCCTATTGACGGATGCAGATAATCTTGTTTTAGTTATTTTCTAGAAAACATTGAAAAAGAAAAATTTACAGCAAATTCCTTATGCTGTTGATATTATCTGCTATGTCGCTGCCTTTCTTTGTCAAGGTAAGAAGCTTCAGCCTGCCTTGTTTCTCAAAGTTGATCAAGCCTGCTTTTTCCATCTCCTGCAGAATCTTGACAACATGCGAATATGTGCAGTCAATATGTTTTGCCAAAGAAGAAGCGTATATTGCTCCTTTTGAGTTTTTCAGCCCCAATAACATCAATGCTGGCTTTTCTCGGAAAAAAATGTTAAATAATCTTTCTTTTGCCATTTATCTTACCCCACAACATATAGTTTGTAATATATATTTACTAAAAATTGTAAGAAAGAGGGTATTTAAATATTTATCGTTTTAAATTTTTTTCTCGGCGGATAAAGATAATAATATTTTTTATTTTGCATTGTTCTGCAATCCTTAATTTAGTTCCCTGCAAGGCACAACCCACCTGACAGCTGCGCATAAACTATATAAATAAGGCATAATTCTGATTATAGATGATTTCGCAAGAACGCTTGAAGGAATTATTGTTTCCTCATGATGAAGTAAGATTAGTGCAGGATGAGCTGATAAAGCAAGTAGATGATTGCCTTCGCCTGAACAAGAACCTTATTGTGCATGCTCCGACAGGATTAGGAAAAACAGCTTCTACTTTGCCTATTGCTGTTGCGTATGCATTGAAAAAAGATTTGACTGTTTTTTTCTTGACATCAAGGCATACTCAGCATAAGATTGCTATTGACACTCTGAGAGAGATGAAGAATAAGTATAACATTGAGATTCCGACTGTTGATATCATAGGAAAGCAGTGGATGTGCCCTGTCCCCGGAGTAGATTCTCTTTATTCTAACGAGTTTGCAGAATACTGCAGGCAGCAGAGAGAAGAAAATAAATGCGAGTTCTATGTAAATGCGAAAAGCAAAGCAGGACGGGAAACTGTCCTTTGCATAAGAAAAATGGAAGATTTGAAAAAAATTATGCCTTGCCATTGCGAAGACCTTATCAAAAATTGCGTTGATGAGAAGCTTTGCCCTTATGAGGTTTCAACTTCACTTGCAAAGACTGCGCGGGTGATAATTGCCGATTATTATTATATTTTCCATCCTACTATCCGGGATACTTTTTTCAGGAAAGCTGAAAAAGACCTTTCGAAATGCATTGTTATTGTTGATGAAGCGCACAACCTTCCAAAAAGGGCCTGTGAGTTGCTGACGCATAAACTTTCAACAAATACATTGTCTTCTGCAATAAAAGAATCTAAGAAATATGGAAAAGAGGATGCGCAGAAATATCTTGAAGCAATTGACAGGATTTTAAAATCAATTGCGAAAAAGATTAAGTATGGTGAAGATGAGTCTCTTGTGACAAAAGAGGATTTTGTCAGCCAGATAGTTCAGGTTGACACCTATGATAATATCCTAACTTGCCTGAAATTTGCTGGCGACGAGATCATGGAAAAGAGAAAGAGGAGTTATACTACATGGGTTGCGCAGTTCTTAGAAAGTTGGCTTGGTGACGATAAAGCTTTTGCCAGGATAATCAGCCTAAAAGAAGGCAGGAAATCTTCAGAGCAGTTTGTATTGTCGTACAGGTGCCTTGACCCTTCTTTGCTTACAAAAGAAGTTGTGAACAATTGTTATTCTACAATTATTATGTCTGGAACTTTGTCTCCTACGTCTATGTATCAAGATATTCTTGGATTTGACAAAGCAATAACTGTTGAGAGGGAATTTTTGTCTCCATTTCCTGTGCAGAACAAAAGGACATTAATAGTTCCAGAGACTACTAC
>JAGVIO010000063.1 GCA_020056025.1 archaeon | reverse complement strand
TATGTCTGAAGTCCTGCACTGGATTGGGTTTTGATTTTAAAAAACATAGAGCTTTATTCAAAGATTCAAAGTATAACTATTTTATAGGAAACTATAAAGAACTGTTGCTTGCAAGAAGTGCAGACACAGGCATATTGCGAACCAGTACGTCTGGAGGGGTTACAACCTCTATTTTGCTGCATTGCCTGCAAAACAGATTAATTGACGGGGCAATTATAGTGGTGGACAATCCTAAAGATCCTGTTAATACAAAATGCATTATAGCTCATAATAAAAAAGAGATACTAACCCGAAGCAGATCCCGTTATCATCTTATCCCTCTGGTAGAAATAATCAGCAAGATAGAGAATGAAAAAAAACTTGCGTTTGTAGGCCTGCCCTGCCATATACAGGCAGTGCGCAGATTGCAGGAGATTGGCAACAAAAAAAGCAAAGCAATATCTCTTTTGATAGGGTTATACTGCGGGCAAAACCAATCGATTAAATTAACAAAATTTATGTTAAACAATCTTAAAATAAATCCAAAAGATGTCAGGAAGCTGGCTTATAGGGGGCCAAAATGGTCAGGTGGATTTAATGTCAAAACAGATGACAGATCCCTAGAATTTAGCAAAGAACTATGCGACTTTACAAATTATATGTTCATTCCAAAAAGATGTATTATTTGTTATGATTTTACTGGTGAATTTTCCGACATCTCATTGGGTGATGCATGGTCAAAAAAACCGTCTGAATATGGTTGGAATGAAGTAATAGTGAGGTCAAAACAGGGATCTGATATTATTAAAGAAATGGTAAAAAACAATGCTATCTGTATTGAAGATATTAGCCTTAAAACAATTCTAAGCTCTCACCGCGGAAATTTTGCATCGAAAAAAAAGGGCATCTCTGTTCGTATTAAAAAACTGAGATTATATCCTGAGTATAATGAGCAATTTTTGAAAATGAACAAAAAAGAACGGATATTCCAATGTGCTTTTTTAAATTTTATACTTATTATGCATTCCAAGTTGCTGAGGAAACTTTTTGAGAAGATACCCTTGACTGTTTTAGGGAAGTTTTTTTACTCAGTAAAAAAGATACTACTACTCATATTGTTCAAAAAATCTAAAACATGAAAAAAAATATAGTGTACAGGAGATCCTTGGAGATAGTGAATTACTTAAGCAGATTTATCGAAGAAGGTGGACTAAGAGACCCATTGGAAAAAAAGGTATTGAATAATGGCTATGGTAATGCATTCTATGGCCTTGTATGTTCATTGCATTATAAAAAAACAAATAACCTTATTTGGAAAGAAAGAGCGCTAAAAGCTATAACTGCTGAATTAGATATCATTGATAAGAGGTATTATATCAAAAAAGGTGTTTTTAGATGGGAATTCAAGAACTATGCGCTGATCAATTCATATATTTTGCTTAAAGACGAGATTGATATAAATCTCAGAGAGAGATTTAGGAAGACAGTCAAATCTTGGTTGAATCTGGATTCTTACCAAACTAACTGGCTGGCAATGAGGGCTTTAAATTATAGGCTAAGGTATCTGGAGTTTAATAAGAAATCAGACCTTATAAGGTCAAATATTGATTTAAAATTAACGCTGAATAAGCAGACAAAAGAAGGTTTTTTCCCAGATGAATTAGGCAATAACTCATTTCAATATCATGCTTATGTAACTGCATTATTGTTTCAGTATTACAGGCTAACTGAAGATAAGACAGTAAAATCCAGGTTTCTGAAGGGTGTTGACTGCATTTCTTATTTCATCGATCCAAAAGGCGATTTTAATTATTTCGGAAGAGGAAAATATCAGATTTTTGGTTATGCTAGTTTAATATATGCTCTGGCAGGAGCTTACGAACTTACAAATGATTCAAAGTACTTGAAAAATGCAAAGATTGTTTTTAACTATTTAGACAGGTTTGAAGGATATCCTATTGTTCTCGGAAAAGATGAAAGCAAAAAAGAAGGCTGGTATGGATATAATAACAAAAGCGATTATCTGGGATTTGCAGCAGTCTATCTTTTTTATGCGTCAGAAATACTGGAAAAAGAAGGCTTCAAAAGTTTAAGGTGTGGTGGGGGTGCATCTGGTAAATATAGTTTATTCTTCCCTTCGCTGGGCCTTTATGTTAAGAGAAATGGTAATCAATTTTTATGCTATTCTAAAGGAGGATTTAAATATGATTCTTCTAAGAAGGCAGATTCTAGCATAGATACCTCTGCAGATTATTATGGCAATAAGATAGATTTAGTTCTGTATAACTTTTCAAAAATGATATATAGAGGGCTTAGCTTGCTGTATAAGCTTTTTTTCAGGCCGAGAGATTTTATATTGACCATAGAATATTATAAAGCAAAGAAAAAGTATTATTCCAGAGACGGAAAACTTAAAGTCAATACCTAAATTTTTAACAAAGAACCATTGATTACTCTATTTGTATTCACCAGCTCGTCTTTTATCTTCCTCTTTATTTTTAGTGCCCATTCCTGCTTGGCTTCCGGATTCAGCAGTTCGTCTATTTTTTTTATTATCTCTTCTTCTTTTTCGATTTTGAATATGCCTCCCCATGCTATGAAAGGCTCATTCACTTTCATATGCCGTCCGCCAGTATAAACGCAAGGAACGCCCAACAATGCAGATTCCCTTGCCATGCTGTCTCCAGAAGATAAGCTAAACCTTGCATAGCTCATTATAGAATAAATGTCCTCAAGGGGCTCTTCCAAAATAGTGCAATAGGGCTCATAATATTGCCTTCTGGATTTGTCCTCCAATGAAAGCACTACTTTGATTTTCTTGCTGTGCAGATATTTGATAAAAGGCAGCAGCCCTTCTTTTTTAAGGCCAGTATAATTCATACTTATTCCTGCAACCTCTCTTGCAAATACATAATCATTTTCCTTCAGACTGATTTTGCTTATTATCTCTTTGCTTGGCCCGTATGCCTCAGGATGAAGGTAAGCCAGTTCCTTGAATCCATGGTATTTCACAAGTTTTCTGCTTTTGCCAGGAATAGAGTCAGGCACTATAAGCTTATTTGCAAAAAGAAGTGATAGGTTAAAATTGATCTTGAATTCATAATCATCATAAAAAAGAACAGATGGAATTCCTTGTAGCCTTGAAGAAAAAGCAAGGATAAAATCCCCAACACCGGTAGTTATATCTGGCTTTTCCTTGAGCAGATATTTGGTGAACAATAAGAATCTCTTAAATATCATCCATGGTTTTCCTAATGAGGTATTGCTGTATTTGCCGATCTTTCTGAAAGAAAAACCTGGAAATTCTTTGGTTAGCACCTTCTCTATTTTGCCCCTGTCCAAATAAGAGATTTTGACATCATGCCCTTGTTTTTTAAGGGTATATATTGTATTTTTGAAAAAATTAAGATGTGCAAGATGTATAATGTCAAATAGTATTTTCATGATAAGATTGGTTGTTCTTTATGTTATTAAAAATATTTGTTTTTAGCGTAAATCAATAACTGTATGCCTATCCTCTAAATATGGCTTAATGTCATAGGTATGATTTAAAATAATGAGATTATGTTTCATAACTTCTTTAATATCTGAAGTCAATAATTTTGAGATGTGTGGTATCTCTTTTTCAATGTATGATTTGTTTGCACCCACTAGTTTTGCAACAGAAACATTTGGATCATAAATCTTTAAATCATAACCTTTTCCGATAAGATATTCAACCAGTTTTACATAAGGGCTTTCCCTCAAATCATCTGTTCCTGGCTTGAAGCTTAATCCAACCACACCTATCTTCCTTGAGCCAGACTTTTCTATATTTTTTATAGCGTGCTGGACATGCTCTTCGTTAGATAGCTCCAAGCTGGTTATTAATGGAATTTTGATATTTTTGCCTTTTGCAAGATGAATAAAACTTCTCAAGTCTTTTGGAAGGCAGCTTCCGCCGTAAGCAAATCCTGGAGTAAGGTATTTTTCAGATATATTCAGTTTCTTGTCTTTCTTGACAAGATCCATCACTTTCTTTCCGTCAATGTTGTAAACTTCGCAGAATCTCCCAATTTCATTTGCAAAAGTAACTTTTAATGCATGGAATGCATTGTTTACCATCTTAAGAATCTCTGCTTCCTTGAATGAAGTTGAGATAAATTCTCCATTAATGCCTTTGTAAAGTTCGCGCATAATTCCTTCTGCTTTTTTGTCATTGCATGCAGCGATAATATATGGCGGATTAAGATAATCTGAAACAGCAGAGCCTTCTCTCAAAAATTCTGGATTAAAGCAAATTCCTGCATTAAGGCCTTTTAAGTATTTTTCATAGAATTGTTCTGTTGTTCCAGGAGGAATAGTTGACCTTATAACAATAAAATGATAAGTTGTTTTTTGCTTAAGTGTTTCTGATATTTGCTTTATGACATTGTCAAGATAGCTTAGATTATGGCTTCCATCTTCATTTGATGGAGTACCTACTGAAATGATCGATATGTCTGAATCGAGAATCGCTTGTTTTGCATCATCGGTTGCTTTAAGATGTTTATTCTTGACAGCTGCTGAAATAAGCAAGTCAACATCTTTTTCGATTATCGGAGATATGCCTTTATTTATGCTGTCTAATTTTACAGGATTTACATCAACTCCAATAATCTCATTGTCTTTTGCAAGAAGCGCTGCGCTGACAATGCCTACATAACCCATGCCAAATATGCTTATTTTCATAAATCCCTTGCAAATCTTAAAAACCGCCCTTTTATAAATGTTTACTAGTTTTAGCTCTCATTGCTAATTTATCTGTATTTCCCAAAAATATCATTCAGCCTTATCTTGATCAGGTCCAAGAGCATCCTGTAGGAATCCCTGAAAAGATGAAGAGTGCTTCCTTTCTGGTCAATCCATGTGACAGGCACTTCTGCTGCCCTATATTTTAATTTCTTGGCAATGTAAAGCATCTCCACATCAAAAGCAAACCTATCTATTGTCAATTTGCTAAATATCCTCTTTGCAGCTTCTGCCTTCATCAGTTTAAATCCGCACTGTGTATCTCTGAATTTCAAAGAAGACAATAGCCTTACTAAGAAAGGAAAAGTCTTTCCTGCAATCTGCCTGTAGACAGGCTG
>JAGVIO010000198.1 GCA_020056025.1 archaeon | reverse complement strand
TGCAACTCCATCCATTGCAGCATGTCCTGCCAATCCTCCTAAGAAAACTTTCCAAGGAGATCTGTATTTCAGCGCAAAGCCCAAAATCACTAATTGTGTCTTGTCTGCAATCTCTCCAAGAAAGCTTAATGCAACAGCCCATAAAAACGCGCTTAATCCAATCATATGCTTATATTATTATATATCTTTATAAATCTTATTTGTTATCTGCAAGTGAAATGAAGAAAGTTTTGATGTTGTTTATTGTATTGCTCGGAATTGCATTCATTCTTTCCGGCTGTTCTGATAATGCAGCTAATGAGATTAAGATAGGCATTGTCAGCGACATCCACGGCAATCCGGATGCTGAAAAGCTTAAAGGCGCTGATTTCATTTTGATAGCAGGAGATTATGCAAATGTAACTTTGGATATAGAGCCATATGCAAAATTAGGGATTCCTGTTTATGTAATTCCTGGAAACCATGAAACAAAAGAGGATTATTACAATGAGATTGAGGACATGCATGAGAGATATCTTCCTGTAATAGACATACATGGAAAAGCTGTTGATTTGCCTGGCTTTAACATTGTTGGACTAGGAGGCTATTATGACAAAGATTACATTGTTGAGAATGGCTTTCTGCTAAATGATTCTGACTATGAAAATGCAAGAGAGATGCTGTTCAGTTTCATGAGCCAGGATGAGCCGATTATATTTTTGACTCATAGTCCTCCTTTTTCAGATACAAAGATGGATTATGTCCCAAATGTTGGCAATGTAGGAGACAAAAAGATTGCAGATTTGATGAATGACAATCAACTTTCAAATATAATCAATGTCTGCGGGCATATACATGAAGGCAAAGGAATAAGCGCGGAATATAAGTCCGGATATTCAATCAATTCTGCAACAATTACAGAACTGATTACTATTAAGAAATAAGTTTTATAGTGCTTCCTGTTGTTTCATTGAACAATCTTGAAATGAATTCCCAGTTGTCATCCAGAATCTTATGCTGTTTTGCCCTTTCCTTTTCTTCTGCGACTGCGAAAATTATCCTGTAGATGCCAATGCTGAACTGTTCCCTGTCCCCCTCATACTTTTCATATTTCAATCCAACAAGAATAGCATATCCTATATGATATATCGGATTTTCCACGGTTGTTTTCTAAAGCTTTCAAGAAAGTCATCAATTGATTTTTGCGTGACTTGCTCTGCAAGGTATTTTTCATCAAGATTTAATTCCATTTTACTGTTATTTTTAATCTATATTTATAAAATTGATTTTTTTGGAGGAGTTTGCCGAGACTGTTCCTAATAATATTATCACTATATAGAAGTAACAAAATAGAAAGGTTTAAATACCAATCTCTTCTTTATTTTGCCTTATGAAACTTCCTTTGGATTTAAGGAATCTGGCAGCAATTGCTGTGCTTGGAAGCCTTGCTGGATGCCAGTCTCCTAAGAATGATGAAGACATCGCTAGATATATTGCTGAATCTGAGATAAGGCTAACAAGCCGCCAGCATGCAACCTTTTATTCAAGATTTACAGAAAATCCGTTTTCAGTTGCTACAATACAGATAGATTTTACAGACTATGACTTGGATGGAAAAACTGATAAGATTGCAGGGACTGTATTGTACAAAGACGGCAAATTTGAAGACTTTAACCTGTACAAAGGAAATCCTTTGCAAAAGTATTTGGCTGAAAAAAATAATGTTTCTTTTGATAAGAGAGATATTCCTAACCACGAAGTTGGTTCATATGGATTTTTTATTAATACAGTTAATTTTAATCCCTATGAGAATGGAAACAGATGGCCTTATCTATATGACAAGTTTGATGATGCTATAAGCAGAATAAAAGCATCTGGCAAAAATCATAATCCTAATTTTCCAAAAGAAATTCAAGTTCAGCCAAGATACTGCGGCGCAATAGAAAGATTGCTTTTATCTAATGAATAATAAAGTGAATACCATGAACAAAGGCAGGCAAACATTGGACAACTATATCCAGAAAATGCTATTCCAGGGCATAGACAACCCTGCAGAAGACCTTATTGAACAATTTAAGAGCATGGAGTGTTTGCTTGCTAAGAAAACTGTGGTTAAAGGCAATTTCCTTGCAAATGATGAGTATTCGCTTGATACAGAAGATATTCTCAATGAGCTTTCAGTATGGTCAGGCCTTGTTTCTGAAAAGTATATTGCTGAAAAAGAGCAGCATGACAAGGAGCTTTTTCCTAAAGATTATATTGCAAAAATAATTACAAGGTTTGTATTGGAGAGCATAGGGGCAGTTGTTGACATGGCTCCTGATGGATTGAAGCACATCCCATATACTGTGTTCCTTGCGCTTCCAGAAATGCTTAAGATCCGCACAAGACCTATTACAGGCGGGTTGCTTGGAGAGATACTGGGGAACATGGGTGAAAAGCGCGATACTGAAGATTTTAAGCCTTATTTTGTAGGCGATTATGGAACAGCTGTGTCAGATGTATCGAAGCAGAGCCAGATGGCACGCCTTCAGGTTAATGAAATACAAAATGAAAATAATGCCTTGCTTAAGGATTATCTTGCAAACAGGCCTGAAATCGAGCTTGAGAGATATGTTGAATTTAGAAAGAATGCTGCTGTATTTTTGGATAAACTTAGTGAGTCTGCAATGAATAGCTATGAAGATTCTATAGTCAAGGAAACATGCAATTTCATTGACTTATTGATTAAAGTTTATTATAACAAACATCCTAAATTGTTTGAAAAAGACATTAATTCAATGACTGAAATACTTGAGGATGGAGAATTTTCAATTGAAAAACTTAAAGATTACCTTGATAATTCGCCAAAGAATTTTTACATGGAATCCATCTTATCTGGAAGATCGCCTGTTGAAAAGTTCAAAAATCCAGGTTTGGTGAAAAGGCTCTTGCGAAGAAGAGAACCTGATATGTCTGAAGAAGAGCAGCAATACAGCCTTGAAATATTATACAGCTCAATACTGCGCGAAATGAGGCGATGCGGACAGTTTAATGATATTGTATTTGAGCCTCTTGCTGAAATGCTGATTACCCATGGCGCTCATTCCAATCTTGCCTGGAATTATGCAATGTATATTAGATATGACAAAGGAAATCCAAGATGCCTTGATGGAATGGAGAATGAAAGCACTGAAGTGCGCACTGAATTCATCGATACTTTACAAATGAATGCAAAACTTCAGATACGTGACATCAAATGGTATGAAGAAACACTTAAGCATTCAATCATATATAAAAAGACAGAACAGGAAAAACTTGAGCTGATTGAGCAATCAAAAGCATATCTCCAAAAGATAGATAAACTGAATAAATAAAACTCAGACCAAATCATCAACATTAATCTTCTCTTCTTTCCCTGTCTTCATATCCCTGATCGTTAAAGTATTTGTCCAGATTTCCTTTTCTCCTATGAATATTGCTTTCTTTGCTCCTGACCTATTCGCTAATTCCATCTGCTTTTTCACATGCCTTCCCATCAGGTCATATTCAACAGAATATTTCTTTCTTAGCTTTGCGACAATTGACAATGCTTTTTCTTTCAGTTGCCCTTCGCCTATAATTATCACATAATAATCCAATGCTGATTCTATCTTTGGCAACAATCCTTTGTCTTGCAATAGTAAGCTTAATGTAGAATATCCCAATCCAAATCCTGTTGCAGGGCAAGGCTCTCCTCCAAACTGCTCAACCATCTTGTCATACCTTCCTCCTCCTGCAATTGCCCTGAACTTTCCGCTTTTGTCATACAATTCAAAGACAGTTCCTGTGTAATATGCCAATCCTCTTGCTACAGTCAAATCCAGTTCAACAAATCTTTTTCCCAGGAATTTGAATATCTGCTTTAATTCATTCAAGCCTGTTCTTGCCATTTCATTCAATTCAAGGTCATTCAATTGTTCCAGTTCCTTTATTGCAAGCAATTCCTTGAAATTTTCAGGCTCTTTGACTTTGAAGTCAGCAAGCCCTTTGTCAAATTCCTCAGGAGATATCTTGTTTTTCTTGTCAACAAGTGCTATAATCTTGTCAGTCAATTCTTTGTCTTCAGCAAACTGCTCTATTATTCCCTGCAATAATTTCCTGTTGTTTATTCTTACATAGAAATCTTCTGAATTTAATCCTAAATTCCTTAAGCACGATACTGCCAAGTTTATTATCTCTGCATCTGCTTCTGGCTTGTCAGAGCCAAACATCTCAACAGACAATTGGTAAAATTCCCTTAACCTTCCTGCCTGAGGCCTTTCATATCTCCACATCCTTGAAAGACCAAACCATTTTACAGGCTTAGGCAATTCTTTCTGCTTTTCAATGAACATCCTTGTCATAGGGACAGTCAAGTCAAATCTTAACCCAAATTTTTCATCTCCTTTCTGTTCCAAAACAAATATCTGCTTGCTGACTTCCTCGCCTGATTTTGCAGCCAATAACTCCATTGCCTCAAAAGCAGGTGTTTCAACTTCTTTGAATCCGAATTTTGCAGCTGTCTCTTTAAGAGAAGCAAATATATTATTCCTTATTTCCATATCCTCTGGATAAAAGTCAGTTGTTCCAGTCGGCTTTTTGAATTGCATAGAATAATGAGAATATCTTATGTATATAAAGGTTTAGGGTTATTTCTTAGAATATGCTTCACTTATTTCTTCTTTTTCTGAAAGAACATAATATACAATATTGGCAGAATTCCAGCTGTGTTGAAGATAAAAATGCAGACAAACCATGCCAGCTGCTTGTTTCTTCCGGATTTCCAGAGAGCAATTCCTTTCCAGACAGCTTCCCATAGAATGAGCGGGAGAAGTATTGGTATCAATGTTAAAAGATTCAGGTCCATATATTATGCATTAATATCCTTGTTAATAAAGGTTTTGGTATGCTCGAATTGAATTACAGGATAAGAAATGTAATATTTATTATTAGCCTGCCAATAAACAAATATTAAAATAAAAATGTTGGCAGGGGATGCTGAATAAAATAGAAAAAATAATCAGGGCTATATTTTAGCTAGCAGAGTCAGCCAGAAACGTTTGCTTCTTTTTCTAAGAAGAAGTTTTATTGGAATTTTTCTTCATTTAAGAGGTAATATGCGCCCCGATATGCACCAATTTTCATGATGAATTTAAATTTAATCAGCTCATTTAAATCCTTTAATGCAAGAGGCAATGAAATATTGTTAAAGTTAGCATAAGTCTTAGATTTTATTGTCTTATTTTGCTTAAGGTAATTTAAGGCATTGACTTGCCTCTGGTTTAAATCTTTCATGCCTTCAATAGGCTTTACTGAGCTTTTTATATTTCTTAATGTGACGGCAAAGAAGCCTGCTTCAAAATTAAATTCTGGGTCGCTCAGCCCTGATTTTCTCATTTCATTAATCATCTTAGGCACTCCTGTGCCCAACCCTTCTACATAATGGCAATCCCTTAGCAGCCTGTATGTAATGGGATTTCTTTTTACAGACCTTTTTCCAAAGAACTCTTTTGTCAAGCCTTCTGGCAGGCTGCCTGGATTGCTTATCTCAATCCTGTCGTCAAACATGCTTATCTGTATTGAATCATAGCTGTAATAATCCCTGTGGGCTACTGCGTTTACAACTGCTTCTCTTATTACAGGCATGGGGTATTCTTCAATCTCAATTCTTCTTGGCGAATCTTCTGGTATTATGAATCGCTTGGATATATTTTGCCGTATAAAAGAAATTGCTTGCGCGATATTTTCCAGAGGATCTGACTTAAAATCCTTTTGTGATATTACATTTACAGGCTCTATTCCAGAAAATCTGGCAATCCTAACTTCGCTTTGAGGATGCCATTTGTAAGGCTCTTTAGCAAAGAATAAAGATGCAACATTCTTTATTTTTAGGCTCCCATTCATTTTCCCAAGCATATTGCTTATGATAAAATCTTTTACGCTGTTTGCTTTAAGGTAATCAGGCCGATTTCTTTTTTCCAGATAAGACTTGATCCTGTTCTCATCCAAATCTTCTATTTTTGCTTCCGAGTCCTGCTCGTCAAAACAAAGTATTTGCTTGTTTTTTAAGAAGTCAAACAATGATTGCCCTTCAAGTTTTCTTGTTGTGCTTCCGATGCGGACATACACTGCTCCTTCAAAGGTATGCGCATTTTTATCATTGGCTTTATTAATCTCAGCCAGAAGCAAGTCTTTGTTTTCAACTGTAAAATGCTGCACATTAATCAATGGCGGCGATAAAACCCTTTGGTTTGCATTGGAAATGTCCTGCTGCAATTTATCTAAATCGCACGCCAGCCCTTTTATCCCTCCATGCTTGGATACACCAATAATAAAATATCCCCCGTCTGTGTTGGCAAAGCCGCAGATTATCCTTGATAACTCATGGCTGGAAGGGCAGCCCTCTTTAAATTCAACCTGCTGGTTCTCACCTTCATTAATTATACTCAATAGCTCTTCTTTTTTCACGCTAGTCCAACCTTTAATAGTAAGTTTAAGTAACTTTAAGTAAAGTTAAAGTAAAAAGAAGCTCACTTGGCTTTGCTATCTTCATTTTGTTGATAATTATCAACAGATAGTTGATAGTAATCTATAAATACTGCGTTTTTAATGAACTTTTTGGAAAATTGTCATTCTGTTGACAATAATTCCAGATTTGAAGTTTAACATAATTTATCACTATCAAGTAACAATAAAAAGCAAAGATTTATATATAAGTACTACTTTGTCTATTCCTATAGCAGAATCATGCTAACATTTAACATAAAAACTAAAACCTAAAGGTGAATTCAAATGACAGAACAAACAAAAGAATTTTACAAACCTGAACTAGTAATTGCGCTAAAAGATTGCCAGACAGAAGGCTACGATGCAATGTGCATGCCAGAATTGGCAAAAGCAAGAACAGATGGCGTGATTAGATTTGATAATTGGTATACTTCATTAAGTGCCAAAGAGACAGGAAAAACAAAGCAAGGAAATGAAATTGTTCTTTTTAATCACGGCAGACACTATTTGTCAACACATGAAAATATTGCTGCTGCAATTGAAACAGGCCTTGTAAATGGCGCAGGAATATTGATTGACGAACAAAAAGTAGATTGGTTTGCTAAAGATTTGAAGGCAGCAGAAGATGGCAATAAGAAGATAGTTATTGCAGACCCTGAAAAGCTTAGAAAAGCAAAATATGGCTTGATGTCTGTTGATGAAGCAAGAGAGCATCCTATCAGTGTTCCATTTTTTGGTGATAAGGAAACAGCAAATGGCTATTTTGATAAGCATCTGAAAAATGTTGGCAATCAAATTAGAATTTATAATTCTGATGACTTAGGCGATAAGCCAGTAGGGCGCCTTTTGTTCCTTGGCGGCATCAACTACTACGTCAACCTCGATGGCAGCAACTACCTAGGCAGCTGTGGGCATTTCTTTGGGGTACGTCGTGGAAGCGACGCCGCAGGCGGCGCTGACGCGCAAAAAGTTGCAGTTCCAAGCCTTGATGAAATATTAGCTGTTTCAAAAGATTTTGTTCCAAAAGCAGCTTGGAGTAATTTTGAAGCAACGCTAAGAAAAAAATATGAATAAATATTTATAATCTTTTTTCTTTGTTTCTTTGTCTTGGCATAACAATGCCTTGGCTACACGTCCTTTTGCTATGGCCATTTAGTTTTTGGGCTATGAAATACAGCCTTGACAGAAATGAAAAGGCAGTGAATTTATGCAGCAAAAGGGCTAATTAGGGGCGCCTTTTGTTCCTTGGCAACAACAACTACAACAACAACCTCAATGGCAACAACAACCTAGACAACAATGGGCATTTCTTTGGAATAGCCAAGGTACTGCTAAGGCTTTTTCAAATGAAGCAATTCGACAATCTTTGGAATTCTTTGTGCAGCTATGAAAATCTGCATCTTGCTTACAAAAATGCAAGGAAGCACAAGACATTAAAGCCTTATGTGATTGAGTTTGAGAAAAACCTTAAAGATAACCTTTTATCGTTAAGAACAGAATTATTGCTTCATTCATACAATCCAAAGCCATTAAAGACTTTTGTCATAAGAGACCCGAAGACAAGGAAGATTAGCGTTTCTGATTTAAGGGATAGAATAATCCACCATGCGCTATGCAATATAATTGAGCCAATATTTGAAAAAACATTCATCTATGATTCTTATGCAAACAGGAAAGGCAAAGGGACATTAAAGGCATTGCAGAGGTTTGACAATTTCAAAAGGAAAGTGTCAATGAACAACACAAGAAATTGCTATGTTCTTAAAGCAGACATAAGGC
>JAGVIO010000034.1 GCA_020056025.1 archaeon | reverse complement strand
ACGGAGGCAAAAAAATGAAAGCAGATAAGCTAAAAATTGTGTGCGCACTTGCGCTTGCTTTGATTGGCCTGGTAACTGTTTCAGGACTAGTAAATGCGGCAGATGTTCCAGTCACAATCGACAAGATCAAGATAGATGGCGACGAAATTGACATAGTCAATGACGAAGCTGTTGGCGGCATAGTTAGAGGAGATAAAGTGGAAGTTGAAGTCAAGCTATTGGCATCAGCAGACGATGATAACCTCGTTGTTGAGGCAAGCATAGAAGGGCTTGATCACGACACAGAAAAAGCAACAGCAAAGACAGAAGCATTCTCAGTGAAGGCAGACAAGACATACAGGAAAATATTGTCAGTCGAATTGCCAGACAGGATGGATGCAACTCAGTATGCATTGAGGATCGAAGTGTCAAACAGGCAGGATACTGAAATTGTTTACAATGCAGTTCTTGATATCGAGAATGCAAGAAACAGGATAAGGATCAAAGACACAGTCTTCAGCCCAGCAAATGAGGTTCAGGCAGGAAGAGCATTATTGACAACTGCAAGGATTCAGAACATGGGAGAAGACACAGAAGAAGATGTCAAGGTTACTGTTTCAATTCCAGCACTTGGATTGTCAGCATCAGACTATATTGATGAGCTTGAGTCAGAAGACACAGTTACATCAGAAGAGCTTTACATAAGGGTACCAGACTGCGCAGATGCAGGCCAGTACAAGGTTCTTTTGACAGCTGAGTATGACGAAGGAGACGAGAAAGTATCTTCAGAAAGCACAATCAATGTTGTCAAGAGCGACACATGCAATGTTGAGCCAGAAGGAAAGACAATAATCACAGTAAGCTCAGATGTTCAGGATATAACATCAGGCGAGAGTGGAGTTGTTTATCCGGTTACATTGACAAACACAGGCAACGTAGCTAAGACATTCACAGTATCAGCAGTAGCTGGTGACTGGGCAGATGTCAAGGTTAGCCCTAGTGTTGTAGTCCTTGGAGCAGGCGAGACAAAGATAGTCTACGTGTCTGTAGCTGCAAAAGAAGCTGCAACAGCAGGCGAGAAGACATTCAGCGTTGCTATAAAGAGCGGCGAGACAACTTTGAAAGAAGTTGCAATGAAGGCTAATGTCCTTGAAGGCCAGTCAGGCTGGGACAAAGTCAAGAGAGGCCTTGAAGTTGCTCTGGTAGTCTTGGTTATACTTTTGGTTATAATTGGCTTAGTAATAGGCTTCAATAAGCTGAAAGGCAATGACGAAGATGAAGAAAACACAAAAGGCGAGACTTACTACTAAGTAAGCTCTTTTTTTATTTTTTATTTTTTTATTCTATTTTATTTAAATCAAAATGACAGATTCTATTGACGAAAAGGCAACAAAGTGGCTGGAAAGCCAGAAAGATGTCAAGATGGCAGCAAAAAATCGTTTGCTGGCAGAAGATTTAAGTCTAACACTACATCTTGATCCTATTGAGCATTATGACGAGCAACCCGAAGACGTACTTATTACGCTTCTTAAATATCAAGCTTTGCCAGGCGAAAAACGGCAGGCTATTATAGGCGCCTGTAAAGAAATTTACGATTTGCTGATGAGGCACAAAGCGCCAGCAACAAACAGCACACAGTCAAAAAAAGATTTGTTTTGGATTTGCGAAGGATTATGTCATTTGGTTGAAGCAACAGCACCATCTGAACTTCAGGGCCATACCTATTCTTTTTTAACTCGCGTTTTTTACGATTCCAGCATGCCTCAGTCATTATTTATTACACCTGCGGTTAATGCTGTTTTGGCTTACAATCCGACAAAAGATCGAATTCCATTTTTGGAGCAGGTGCTGAAGACTCTGCCTTTTTCAAAAATTGACGCCCATCTTAAGCAGCTTCGGCAAAAGCAAGCTTCGGAACAACATCTAGAACAGACTTATTCAGGAGTATGTTCTCTTATAGAATACAATATAAAAGCCTAGACTGAACTTCAACAGCGAGAATAGTAGCAGAAATGGCTTTCATATTGACAATTTTTTTAAACCCTGATTTTAAAGCATATCACATGTAGGCAATATGAAAAAGCAAAAAGAAAGGACTGTAAAAATGCCAAAAAACATCACAATCATAGGTGCAGGCCCTGCAGGCTCTTATCTTGCATATCTTCTTGCAGAAAAAGGCTTTGGAGTCAGTGTTATTGAAGAGCATAAGGAAATAGGCCTTCCTGTGCAGTGCACAGGCATTTTAAGCAAAGAATTTCTGAAAATATTTCCAAAGCTAGATAAAGAATACTTAATCAATAAGATAAGCAAAGTAAGGCTGTTTTCAAGGCATAAGTCAGTCGTTTTGCCGATAAATGACATTGTGATTGACAGGCACAGATTTGACAAATACTTGTTCAAAAAAGCAGAAAAATCAGGGGCAAAATTCCACCTGGAGAGCAGATATCTGGGATTTAAGGACAGTTGTGCATTTATCTCAGATAAATCAGATAAAATAAAAAAAATAAAAGCAGATATCCTCGTTGGCGCAGACGGTCCTTTGTCAGAAACAGCAAAGTCAAACAACCTCTTTGGCAAAAGAAAATTCTACACAGGCTTTCAGGCAAGGATAAGAGGCAATTTCAAAAAAGACACTTATGAAGTATATCTGGGCAGCATCTGCCCTGATTTTTTTGCATGGCTTGTCCCTGAATCAAATACAATAGCAAGAATAGGCATTGCATCAAAAACAGATATCAAGGAAAAGTTTGACAATTTCCTGAAAATCAAGCAAATAAAGCCAAGCCAGATTATCGATAGGCAAGCTGGCCTTATTCCGATATTTGACCAAAAACAGCAGATTAGCCAAGGCAGCCAGGTTTTCCTCATAGGAGATGCAGCATGCCAGGTCAAGGCAACAACAGGCGGAGGCATTATTCCTGGACTGAAAGCAGCAGAAATATTGGCAGGCTGCATAATAAATAAAAAAGACTACAGAAAAAGCCTGAAAAAGCTGGACAAAGAGCTAAGGCTGCATTTAGCAATCCGAAAAATGCTGGACAGGTTCAATGACAGGGATTATGACAGATTGCTGGCAATGCTGGGCAGCAGGCATGCAGACAATATCCTGAAAAGATACAGCAGGGATTCGCCGATAAGATTGGTATTAAATTTAATATTTGCGCAGCCTAGGCTTTTGCTTTATTTGAAGAAGTTGCTATAACCAACTTCAATAAAGATATAACTCATTTAAATAAATAGTAATCCACTTCAATAAACTTTATAAATACGCTGCAGTTTTATAAAAACCTAGCAGGGGCGTGTGAAAATGACAGACGAAGATGATGATCTAAACATAGACTTTAGCAAATTAGGCAAATTATTCAGGAAAAAGCAAGAGTCAGAAAAAGCAGAAGAGCAGGCTAAAGATACGCAGCACAGGATTGAAAAAGACATAAAAAACGAAGAGATAAAAATCGAGGAACTGAATGAAGAAGAGCTAAAGGAAGAATTGACATTGGAAAAGCTGTACAAGAAAAAAGAAGAGCTTGACCATGTAAAGGAAAAAGTCGACCATGATGCAGCTGCATTCGATATAATCCGAAAGGAAGAAGGCAAGTTTGCAAAAGAAGAGAAAAAAGAGCAGATAATTCTCAGGCAGGATGAAAAAAAGATTGAAAAGATAAGCAAAAGCCTTGACAAGCTCGAGCCAAAGCAAAAAGATGATGAAGAGGAGATTTCAATTGATTTCAGCAAGCTCAAATCCTGGTTCAAAGGCAGCAAAGAGGAAAAATCTATTGAAAAACCTTCTGGCGAAGAAGAGATTGAATTTGATGTAAAGGAAACAGTCAGTTCTGTCAAAAATTTCTTCATAAAAAATAAATATGCAGTCCCTGTTTTATTGATACTTATTGCAATATTTTTCTCAACATTCTTCAGGATGT
>JAGVIO010000076.1 GCA_020056025.1 archaeon | reverse complement strand
TTGTATTTCCATTTTGGTATAGAATATTTTTAGCCCTGCGGGAGCTCTGGACTGATTCTTAATAACAGTTATAAGAAAAAAATTAGAAACTCCCGAAATCCTTTCCCAGCATCTATGTGCAAAACTGCACATGCATATTCTGCAAATGTGACAATAAGCATAAAGCATTATTCAAACTTGTATAAGTTTATGTATTCAAATCTTTCTGTCTGCATTAATCTTTTGCTGCTGTTAAAATAATTGAATAAAGAATAATTACGATTATACAATTCAGGCCTTACGTCAATAAGCCATACATTTTTGGCAGTATAATCGCCCAGCTGATTTTTTCCGTCTGTTGCGGATAATTTTGTTGTATCATTGCAGCATTTTGCCTGCCAATTCAAAGAAAGTATGTTGTGCATGTCAAAATTGCAGGAATATATACTAGATTTATTTAAGCATTCTTTATCATGATAATATGCAAATATTTCCTGATAATTATAAGGCTCAATAAATATAAAATCATCCTCTTTTGAGTTTTTTTGAATGAAATCCGATGCATCTTGCCAGTTATCTTCAAAATGCTTTATTTTTACGCCTTTAAAATAATCCAGTTTTATGTCTCCAACTGTTTTTGAATATACTAATCTTTTGCTGTTATTAAAATAATCAAACAAGGAATAATTGCCCTTATACAATCCGGGCTTTAGGCTGACAAGCCAGACATCCCTGATTATATAATCCCAAAGCCCGATTTGCCCATATGTTAATGTTGCTGCATTGCAGCATTCTGCCAACGAATCAAGAGAAAGTATCCTGTGCTTGTTATTATTGCATGCATACGTGTCAGATTCACTGAAGCATTGCTTGTCATAATAATATGTAAATGGATATTGGTTATAGAATGGGTCAATAAATACAACATCATTGCCTTTGGCATTTTTCTCAATAAAATCAGATACAACTCGCCAATTATCCTTATCAGTATTATTTACCTGATTAACTATTGAAACAAAAGAAGAGATTATGACAATAAAAAGCAAAGCATATGCAAAAAACTTGTTTTTCCGCGATATTCTTTCAATCAGCAATGAAAAGATGATTAAAATTGCAGGCAAAACAAAAAGCATGTATCTTGTATGGTATAATGAAGGGAATATAATAGAATAGCATAGCACAATCAAGAAAGGCAGAATTATCCACGAAGAAAGAAAAAATATTTTATTTTTATCCAGTTGCTTGTACTTTTTCGTCAAGATAATTACAATTATAAGAATAAGGAATATTGACAGGTTTAATCTGTTTCCGAAAAAATCTATGACTGTTTTGGCAAGCATTCCCAAATCCGGCTTTGGAAGCCATGAATACATCTTGTTATGCGCTTGCCTGAAAAGGATTGGAAGCCAGGGCATAAAAAGCAAAAGAAGAATAAGCTGGCCTGCAAACCAGTTTAATAATTTTTTAATCTTGAATTTATATCTGTATAGGATATAAATATTTTGGGCAAAAATTATTAGAAATGAAAATATATGCGTATAAATGAGAAGCAAACTGAAAAAGCAATAGGCAGCCTGATTCTTATAATTCTTCTTGTAAATATAGTTGATAAAGAAATAAAATGACAGCAGTGCAAGCAAAACAAACAAAGAATAGTTTCTTGCTTCTTGTGAATAATATATCATTATTGGCGAAAAAGCCATCAAGGCTGCAGCAATCAATGCAGCCTTTTCAGAAAATAATTTTCTGGACAGCAGATACATTATCCAGACTGACAAGACGCCAAATACCAATGACAAGAATCTGCTTGACAATTCTGAGGTGCCAAAAAATTTTACCCAAAAATGAAGCAAGATTATGTAAAGGGGCGGATGGATGTCATCTTTAATAGCTTCAAAAGCTTGGCTATAATCTCCCTGGGCCTGCTTGATGCTGATAGATTCATCCACCCAGTATGATTCAGAGCAAATGCCCCAGAATCTTAACGACAAGCCTAAGAAAAGTATCAATATCAGAAAGATTATCGGCTTTTTTAGTTTTAGGCGCATTACAAGGTGAAATAAAACATCCTTTTTATATTATTTTTGGAATTGAAGGCTTATTGTATAATCTGCATTTAAGTATGCTCTTTAAATTTCAGCCTGGCACCCTGATAAATCCCTAGAACTCTTCATTGCTGTCCAGCCATAACTATCGTTTTACTCTGCACATTTGCTCTCGCATTGAAAAAACTCTATTTGATTGTCTTTGTAATCAGTCCCGCATTTTTCTACACATGATTTACAGCTATCAAATTTGGGTGTCTTTTCCAATATGCATTGCCCATCGATGGCCTGGCAGCTTGCATACTGCCTGCAATTATCTCCTGCCATATACATCTCTGTACAGGCAGCTGGAACATTTGGGCCGCAAGCAATGTCTAAGCCATGGCAGTTTTCCATGCCGCAGCTTCCTGAAATTTGCGGAGGTAATTTTATTGGCTTGTCTGGCCTTTCTTGAATTTGATAGTTGTTCCAGACATAGACATACAAAACAGCCAAAAAGAGAAGTGCTATTATTCCATAAACTAGATTTTTGTTTTTCATCATAAGCTTAACTATAAACAAAATAAAAAGAAAAAAATAAAAATCCGGATCTAATTAGATATTGTTATAGGGTTTGCGTCCAGTGTAACAGCTGTCTGCGCCAGAGCTCTGCCGTTAAGTGTAGCCCCTGTCTGCATCTCAATCAGCGTTTGGCTCAGTATATTACCCTTGAAGTCAGACGTTGTTCCAAGCGTCGCTTGGCCGCCTACCTGCCAGAAGATGTTCTTTGCATTGCAGCCACCGCTCAGAGTCACAATGGCTCCGTTGCCTACTGTGAGATCTTGCGCAATCTGGAAGATGAAAACAGCATTCGAGTTACCCTGGCAGTTTAGAGTGACACCGTTGTTTATCAAAACACCTGTCCCCATTTGTATAGGCCAGGAACAAGAATCATCCCGCTAATATCTCCAGCGCCCAGTTCAGTAGCATCAGGCAATGTGCGCCCGGCTGCGTCAGTGTACGCTGTTTCCATGTCGCTTACAGCAGTGGTCATTTTATCTGGAGTAGGAGGCGTATAGTCAGCTGCATATAACTTTCCTACTACATAAGCTGATGTTGAAAATTGGTTTGAGCTGTCCATTGTTTGCGAAAATCCAGTTATGGCAGTCTGGTCAATTGGGCTAACTCCAATATCTCCTGTAATTAAAGTAGTTCCAGTGGTTGATATTCCTGATTTTGACAGAATGACGAAATTGCCAGCTGTTCCTAGATTTACAACTGCTGGACCTGCTGATGGTGCAACAACTGGTGGAGATGGAGATGGTGGACTAGGTTCAGGTGCTGGACTTGAACTAGATCCTCCTCCTGAAGATCCAGATGATGGTGCCGGACTAGTTCCTTCTCCAGAAGAGCCAGATGATGGTGCTGGACTTGAACTAGATCCTCCTCCTGAAGATCCAGATGATGGTGCTGGGCTAGTTCCTTCTCCAGGCGCGATAGCTGCTGTTGGCGCTGTGACTTTTTCAGCAGGCACTGCGACTTTTGTAGTGCATGCTGCTATTAGTGCTATAACCAACAATGCTAATATTAACCCAATAAATTTCATTTCCTGTTTCATTTTTATTCCTCTGTTACCTTTTCTCCTTTGACAGATAGCCTTGAGTCTTTTCTGATTTTCAGCCCTTCGCCGAAGTTGCCGTCAAGGTCCATGCTTTGTTTTGTGTCTGTATCTACTTTACCGCCGCTGATTCTTACATCATCTTTGGATTCTGTGTCAGCATTGGCGTTCTGTCTTGTTTCGAGATGGATAACCGGAGCAAAGATATATGTCCCGTCTCCTGTTGTGTGCAATGATTCGTCTGCGATGAAATCAAACTTTACTGTCGATACTGAGTTCTCGTTTATAGTGAGCTTTCCGACAAGTCTCAATACTCTGGAAGGCAATTTTGCAGTATGGTCTCCAGATGCATCAGTAACGATAATTTTTGAGATGTCCAGGCGCACTTGCTGGTAAACCCCTGGTGTCAAGTTGTAATCAGCCAAAAGCACTTGGTTTCCGCTTGCTTTCAATTTGAGCAAATCATACGTCTGCTGGTTTGCAGAAACTTCAGTCCATGTTCCGTTTTCGCTTAGGACTCTTACACTGTCGATGGTAACTTTAACGCTTGTCACTCCGCTCATATTGGCTGCAACGTCTGCCATTGTGAATACAGCCCTTCCGCCTTGAGCTGATTGTTGGCCCTGTGGCGTGCATGCAACTGCCAATAACAACAATCCTACTGCTAATAATGCTAGAAACAACTTTTTTTTGACCATTAATTTCACCCTTGAATTTTAATATGTTTTATCTGTATATAAATATTTCTTCAATATGTAATTATTTAGTATCCTGAAGGATTCTTCAGGATTGTTTGCAATCCTTGAAGAACATTTTCGCCCTTAAACCTTAATGTTTGAAT
>JAGVIO010000121.1 GCA_020056025.1 archaeon | reverse complement strand
TTATTATAATCGCATGTTTCTTAAGATTCTCGTCTTCAAGCTTATTCTTAAATAGCAGATAAACAGTATAAAAGAAAAATAAGATAAAAAATAATGTTCTCTGCAGATAACCATGTATCATATAAGTAAAATTTGAAAACAGTGTCCCAGATCCTAAGAAAGGATATATATTATCTAAATAATTCAGATCATGCGTACAGCTTCTGATCTCAGTAGATGAAGTTGCTATGATCCTTTCAAGAAAATGGTTATCAAATAAATTGTATTTTAACCATTTCCAGCTAATGATTAAAAAGATAATATTCTGTAAAAATGCGATAAAAAATATCTGAAAAGCCCCGGACTCCTCAAAGAGCTTAAAATTGATCTTTTTGTTTTTCCTATAACCTGCAATTAACAGATAGAGTATGTACAAAACAAAGAACAGGTCTATGAAAATAGCAGCAGCATACTGTATGAGTGTGGCAAAAGTCAAAAACAGTCCTCCAAAGAGGATGTTCCAGTTAAAATTTACAGACAAATCCTTTGATATCTTGATTTTGTAATTCCTTTTGACCTCTCTGACAAATGTGAAATAATACCAAAACAGAGTCATCATTGCTATTGGAATTGGTGCCAATGCTTGTATTGCACTATACATGTAAAATAAGGTAGACATCAGAAGGATTATAGAAGATGCCAAAGCAACAATCCTTTTTTTGGTTATGTGAAATGCAATAATATAAGTCAGGATTCCGCTGATTATTGCGCAGGTCAAAGCCATGGCTCGAACTGCAAAAAAGTTTTGCCCAAATATCATATAAAAAGGCACTCTTATTAGCCCGTCAACAGGCGGGTCCATATTTGCAAACCAGGCTGCATTGTATCCCATCTTCTGGTATTGCCCGATAAATTTGCTGAAAGGTACATATCCATCTGAAAATATTGTCTTGATATAATCATGCCAAATCATGCCGCAGGCAGCATGTCTTGATTCATCATAAGACATTTGTATCTTATCAAAAGAAGAAGATATCCAAAAGCTGTAAATTACAAGAAAAATTACAAGCAAAATCGTATAGACAGATATTCGTTTCATAAGCTATAGCCAATAAACCCCAACCTCCTCAATTAGAAACATATATAAATAGTTTGTTCTTTTCAAGACGCATGAATGTAATTATAACAATACCTGCATATAATGAAGAGTATACTCTTGGTCCAGTAATCCAGGAAATAACAGAAGTCATGAATTCTACAAAATATGAATATCAAATTCTTGTCCTAAATGACGGCTCGCAAGATAAAACAATAGAAGTAGCAAAAAAGCACGGAGCAATTGTTGTCTCAAATCCGAGAAATCTAGGCCTTGCAGGGACATTCAAGCACGAGATGGAAGAGTGTGTAAAGCTAAAAGCAGATATAATAGTGCATACTGATGCAGACGGCCAGTATCCTGCAAAGTATATCCCTATGTTGATTGAAAAAATAGAGCAAGGCTATGATCTTGTCCTTGGAAGCAGGTTTGAAAAAGGTGCTTATTCAGGCTCATTTATGAAAAAATTAGGCAATATTGCATTTGCAAAGGTATTTTCAGGTCTTTTGAAGTCAAGAATCACAGACACAACAACAGGGTTTAGGGCATTCACCCAGGAAGTTGCAAAATTGCCTTTGATAAATAGTTTTACCTATACTCAGGAGCAGCTTATCCGTGCAGGAAAAGCAAAAATGAAAGTTACAGAAATTCCAATAACAACAAAAGAGACAAGGCCAAGCAGATTGTTCAAGAACCCTTTCGACTATGCAATAAAGGCATGGATAAATATATTAAGGATTTATAGGGATTTTGAGCCTTTGAAATTCTTTGGTGTTTTGGGCAGCTTGTTCTTTATAACTGGATTCTTGTTGGGATTATGGATTTTGTACTTGTGGTTTACAACAGGCAGTGTCGGAGCTTTGCCAAGAGTGATATTGAGCATGCTTCTTATATTGACAGGGATACAAGTAATTCTGTTTGGCTTTTTGGCAGACATGATGAAAAAATGAGGAATAAACTTCTATTTTTTTTGAAACTTGCCATAAGTTTGTCGATACTTACCATATTGTTTATTAAATTAGACATATCTCAAATAGCAGGTTTTCTAAAAGAGATTAATATTAAATGGTTATTTATAGCAGTTATTCTAAAGATTGCTGTTTTAGGTTTTGGTGCATTGAACATACTAATCCTCACAATTCCTTTCAAAAAAATAGGTTTCAGAAAATTGCTGGAAGATTATTCATTAGCATGGTCTATTGGTTCATTTTTCCCGGCAAGATTAGGGGAGTTTTCCTTGATTTTTTTTCTCAAAAAAAGAGGAATAGGTGCAGGAGCAGGCTTATCAATATCAATTATTGACCGATTAATCAGTCTGGCAACAATAGGGGTAATTGCTGTGGGGGGTATATGGAAATTTTTTGGATTTAAAACATTCATAATTTCTTTAATAACATTGATTGCTGTTTTATCAAGTATAATTTTAATGCTTCTGAACAAAAGATTGAGGGTGTTTATTAGGAGGTATATTCTTAGATCATACTCTAAACTTTTTTTAGGATTCTCAACATATTTTAAGAGCACTTTATTAAATTTGAATTTAATAAGCCTAAACGTAGTCGTAACATTAATAAAATGGTTGATTAATTCTTTATCTACTTATTTTATATTTTTATCATTATCCGCGAGAGTTGATTTTATCAGCGTATTTATTATCTCTTGTATGGGG
>JAGVIO010000073.1 GCA_020056025.1 archaeon | reverse complement strand
CAACTGAATGATTTTTAGGAAAAAATCAACTTAAACTAGTTAAAAATATCAATCTTAAGTTTGCCTTCGGAGATACTGTTAATAGCAATATTTTTAAATAAACCTATTCTAATTAGGAAAGTTGCAGTTTTACGCAGAGGTAGCCAAGCGGCTAAGTTATTTTTAGGAAATCCCTAAAAGTATAGCAAGCGAACGGCTGCAACCCGTTTATCCAAGGGTTCGAGTCCCTTCCTCTGCTTTTTTTCTTTTTTACAATTATTTTTTAGAATTATCCTGTTTATTTCTCTGCGCACTTTTATAATATCTCTTAGAATATCTTTCAACCAGATGCTCTATCTCATTTAATATCCTTGAGTTGTCTTCCTTCTTATAGGATTCCAGATTTTTACAGTAAATACCGAGCCTTGACAGGAATCCTTCAATGACATCCTCGTTCAGATCTTCATGGAACTCGCCGTATCCTAATCTTTGCAGATAGATTGCATTCAATATCTGCTCAAACTGTTTTTTGACAGGAATGCTCAGCACAGGCTTTCCGAGATGCAGAGCCTCTCCGATCAGGGTAAATCCTCCGTTTGTTATAACTGCTTTTGCAGAAGCAAACTCTTTTAGGAATTTACCTTCATTAAACCTGCTGAATTCAATATTTCCTTCTCTTCCTTCTTTATGATGCCCATAGACAACAAATTTTTCATTGATCTGATTAAGCAAAGGGATTAGCTTGCCGTAAGAATCGCTTGTCTGGTATACAAAAACATGTTTCCCCGTAGTTGGCTTCAGCTTGAATATTTCCTCTCTCAGCACAGGCGGAAACAGCGATATCCTTTTCATGTTCTTGACAGGAGGGTAAAAAAATGTCGTGACAATGTATTTTTTAGGCCTTACGATGAAAGTTCGTATCACACTTATAGCCATCATCCTTTCACGCATGTATTTCCTCGGCACTTTTATCCTGCATTTAGTCATTACATGCTGGTTGTCGATGCTTATTATAGGCACAGCCATCAATTTTGCGATTATATTTGAAAAAAACTCAAAATCTGTTATTATTATATTTGGTTTGAAATATCTGATGAGCCTGTAGAGTATTTTTATATTCTGCTTCAGGTTTTTTGAAAGCTTCCTGACAGCATTAAAAAAGGTCTTCTTGCTGTTGACCCTGTTGTTTTCATAGATGATATTGAATCCGCTTATATTGAAGACATTGTCGAACTTCTTGGCCAGATAATCATAAGCCCTGCCGCTCGCAACAATCATGACATCATGTTTTTTGAGCAGATGTTTTATTATCACCACGCTCCTTATCGCATGGCCCATACCCTCTCCGCAGACAGCATACAGTATTCTTTTATTCTTGGAGTATCCGAAATTATACCCTAATTGCGAGGCAGTTACGTTCTTGCCTACAAACTGGCAAAAAGTGCTTTTTGCATATTTTAAAGAGATATTCTTCCTTCCTTCTTTGTCAAGCCTCCTGACAGAAATAAATAATTTCGGATTTCTCAGAACCTTAAAATTGCTGATTTTGCTGACCCTCTCGATGTAGTCAGTATCCTCTCCAAAATCCATGCTTTCATCAAAGCCGTTGATTTTTTCATGCAAAATTTTTTTTGTCAGTATGCCGCAGCACGCAGCACCGTGCGGTTTTATATGCTCAACACTCTTCATAAAAAAATTGGCAAAGTTATGAAGAAATTTATCTAAATTTCTATCACTTAATGGAATCACCTGCGTTATTGCAATACCTAAGTCCTCTTCAATAAACTCATTTAAAGCCTCCTTAAGATAATTTTTTGTCAGTATAGCATCTGCATCAAGAAAAAACAAGCACTCTCCTTTGGCAATCTTTGCTCCGTTATTCCTTCCCTTTGCAGGTAGCCCTCCTTCAATCAGTATGCAGCCATTCTCCTTGGCAATCTTCTTTGTTTTATCCTTGGAATTAGCGTCAGCAACAATTATTTCATAGTCCTTGAAATCCTGTTTTTTTATGCTTTCAAGCAGCCTGAGCAGGCATTCTTCCTCATTGTATGTAGGGATTATTATGCTTAATTTCATATGTAGATATTGTATAGAATCCCATTTTTAAGTGTTGCGCTTTACAAAGCCAAATAATTCCCAGCCCAAAGCATCCCTTCATCTGCATGATAATACATGCTCTTGAATGGTTTTCCAGAAGGAGAAAAAACCTCAACAAATGTCCTATATCTTTCAATCAGTTTTGTATATCTCTCAAGCATCTGTCTTGCTTCTTTTTTGTCAGACTTCATCAGCTCAGAGATATATATCAATCCAATATGCATCCATATAGTATTTCTTTCATATCCCTGTGCAAATACCTCTTCAATAATCATCCTGCTGACTCTTCTTTTTGTCGCAGCATATTTCAAAGGAAATGGCTCATCCAGTCCTTCTTTTTTGATAGCATCAAAACATAATCTTCTTATTCTTTTGTCAGTTACTATATTGAAATAGAATGGGATTATGTTTGCATCAGCAGCAACATATCCTTTTTTAGAGACATCATCCTCAAAGAACTTTCCGTTCCAGAAATTTTTAACAATTATTCTTTTGTAATCATAAATATTAAGCGGATTTTTCAGTCCAAGCTTGTCCAATGACTTGGAAATAACAGCAAGCATGCAGTTGTCATAGCAGGAAGAATTTCTTATACTGTGGTCTTTTATTGAAGAAAGATGGATATTTCTTCTGATCATCCCATTCTTTTCATCAAGGATATATTTCAGATAAAAATCAACCTGCTGCTCTAAAAAAGATTTATACTTCTCAACTAATCCCTTGTCATTCACAGCAGCCAATGCATAAAGCAGATAAGCCAAAGAATCAGGTGCAAGAACATCCGGAAAATCAAAAGGCACGCCCGAATGATTGATCGTTGTAGTTATCCTACCATATTTCTGGAATCTTGAAAGTGCATAATCAAGCGTCTTAACACATTCTTTCCTATAATCTAATTTCACTAAAGATTTAACACACCATCCAAAATCCCTTGTCCAGAATCCGTTGAAATGCCCTGTGCTTGCCTGGAAATATTTTCCATTCCAGCAGTCTTCAACAATCTGCCTGCAAATCTCTTCAGGATTTCCTTTATATTTCTTAAGGCCAAAAGCAAGAACTCTTATTCTGCGGGAAAACATTCGCAGTCCTTCTCTGATATGTATCCTGTTCATATTTTAAAAACGCGGTTGAAGGGATTTGAACCCTCGACCTATTGCTTAGGAGGCAATCGCGCTATCCAAGCTGCGCTACAACCGCAATAACCTTTTTAAACGGCATTTGCTTTATAAGTTTTATGTACAAAATCAAGCATGTGTTATCCCAAAACTATTTCCCTACGGTGAGTTTCATGAGTGCATGAAACTTACTAAAAATAAGCTAATCGAGACAATACGACGTAAAAATGATGGGTGGACAACTTATCAAGTTCGCAAAATTGCAGGTATTTCAATAAGGAGGGTAAATCAAGTCTGGAAT
>JAGVIO010000100.1 GCA_020056025.1 archaeon | reverse complement strand
ATGAGGTTTCCTATTCTTTGTCAGAAGACAATTCCATTCTTTTTGCTGTATTGAGATTATAAAAGAAATTTATCATTAGTCTGTCTGCAGACCGGAGTAAAATTTATTCAGCAAGATTAGAAGATTTATCTTTATTCTTTCTAGAATCCTTTTCTTCCTTCAGCTTGAAATGCTTTGCAAGAGTCTGAATAACCTCTTGAAAACTAACTTCTTCCCTAAGCAAAGAAAGCATATCTTCGTCCCATCTATTTTTTAGTTTCTTTGCTTGATTGAACATTTTGATGATATTAAACTCGTCTCCTGATTGTTCGCACTTTTTCTTTACAAGATTTAGGTCTATATCTTTATTTTTCTTAAGTATCATATAAAGGTCGAAATGATCTCTGGGCTTGTTTCTTCCGATTGCTGCAGCCATTTTTTCGGCAATCATCTCTTCGACAGCTAAAGTATTGCATGAAAATTTCGGGATATTTCCTTCATAAAAATGAAGAATCGGATGATTTTCAGGATTAATGCTTAACTTAGCCCTCTGGTTCAAATCAATAAATACCCTTCCTGTTTCAGCGGAGAATCCTTTATAATGCGCAACAAGCCTAGTGAATCCTTCAACATCTTTGTCCTGAGTAATCTCCTCAAATAATCCGCTTTTGACTAATATTTCTTTTATTTGTCTTTTGATAAGCATTAAATCAGAAGTCACAGTATAATCTACATCTTCACTAAGCCTCGCATAGTTTAGTACAATCTTGTTTAATGCTGTGCCTCCTTTGAAGTATAACCCTTCTAGATCTTTTAATAAATAAAGTATCCAAGTTAGATAATAATCTTTAGTCAAGGGCATACTATTAAATCTATGAAGTGAAACAATGTGCCTAAATTCCATGTCAGTTAATTTCTTAACTTCAACCATTTTTTACTTTTCTCTTTTTTTAAAATCATAAAATTATGTTGCTCAATTGTCTTAGAAACAGCATCTTTTAATCTTTTTTTCGTTGTTCTATGGAACTTTATTCTAGTATTAAGCACAGTAATTCTTCCCTGCCTTCTTGTTGTATAAACATCAAACTGCATGGCTATCTGCTCTGTAAGGCACCAATAATTAGCAGCAGCCCATCCTCCAATAAAATAATCTTTCCCATCCATAGACTCGTCTGCAATTATAAACGGATGCTCAGACCAAGATCCTGATTTTGCTTTTATAGGAATAAGATAGTATTTAGCCCTATTTAGTTTTACTATTCTTTTCTTATTTAAGAGGCTCTTGATTGTATTGTATCTTTGCATTTTATTCTTACAAAAAGAGTCTATGTCTGATGCAGTAAAGAAATACTTCTGATTAAATTCTAAGTTAGATATTATCTCAACTTCTTTTTTTGAGAGGCCTTTCATAGTAACACCAATTAGTTATATTATTACTAAATGATGTTGTATATAAATCTTTGCTTTTTTCAGCTGATTTTGGAGTAAATTAAGATTTATATCTTCTCTTAGATATATTCTTTTATTTCCCTTTCTTTCCGCCAGCTTAGTTATGTCTTCAAAGAACCAAAGTATCGATTTCTTTCCATTCAGAAGCAGGAATCCAGGGTGGTAATCCTGTATGTTTTCCCTCCAAATATATAGTCTAGGATAAGGCTTTTTGTTTCTCCTACATTAATGCCTTTTTTATCAGCTCTTCTGTTTTGTTCACAACATTAGATCTGCAATTGATAACCAAGAAATTGCCTTTTTTTATTTGATAAATATGATAAAGATATTATCTCTTGTCAGGTTAAAATGATAATTCCTGCACTTGGTTAGGGGACAATTCCATTTTTTTGCTTTATATGCTACTAATTACGAATGATATTTATCAACAGCATATATGAATATTACTCTGTCTTTTGTATCTATTTTTTGGCATGAGATATTTCCGCCAAATCTTGTATCTTCTCTTATTTCCTTTGGGATCAAAAAGTATTTTGTTGAAGAATTTATCCCTTTTACAGAAATATTTGTTTTAATGCCTATAT
>JAGVIO010000111.1 GCA_020056025.1 archaeon | reverse complement strand
ACTTTTCAGAGCTAAATTTATATATACGGGCGACTAATATACACTTAAGGGTAAGCTCGGGGGAATTATAAAAAGAAAAAAACGCCGCGAGAGAGATTTGAACTCTCGTGCCCCAGAAGGGCAGAGGATTAGCAATCCTCCGCTATAGCCAGGCTAAGCGACCGCGGCATAACTTTAAACAGATTGACAAATAGTTTATAAATGTTTTTAATCCAAATATAAACAAAAGAAAAACATAAAGAAATTGTTTTCTTATCTGTAAGATTTCTGACGCTTTGCCCTTGCTGCGCCATGCCTGTTTGGCTTTGCTGCTTCTTTTCTTCTTACATCAGCCACAAGGAACTGCCTGTCATAGCTCAAAAAGATTTTTTCAAGCTTTTTGTTGCTCTGCACAAGCGCTTTGCACAAAGCAAGCCTTGCTGCCTCTGCCTGTGAATTAGTGCCGCCGCCATTGACGGTTATGTCAACATCAACATCAGTTACAGGATTTTCCAAGACAAACAACGGCTCCTGGACTTTCATCCTTGAAAGCTTTGGCTCGTAAACATCCAGCAAGATATTATTGACTCTGATAATGCCTTTGCCTGGCCTCAGCACTGCTCTTGCAATTGCACTTTTTCTTTTTCCGCTTGTATTGATAATCTTTACCATTTACCTGCCACCCATAAATTTGCATATCTCTTCGATTGTGACATACCTATCGTTCGGCAGCTTGGAAACATCTGCACCTTCTATCTTAACTGTTTCCTTTCCGTGGAATTCAGCAGGAACTCCTATGTAGCACATTACTCTCCTAAAAGCTGTTTTTCCCTTAGGCTGCTTCCATGGAAGCATGCCTCTGATTGTTCTTCTTACGAGCATATCTGCTCTTCTTGAGGTATAAGGGCCTTTTGTGGTTGTCACTCTGTCTCGCTTTTGCTTGTATGCTTCAAAAGTGTTTCTCTTTCTTCCTGAAATAACTGCTTTGTCACAGTTGACTATATCCACTTTTTCTCCTAGCAGAGCCTGCTTTGCTGCAAAAGTTCCTAGCCTTCCCAAAATCATATTTTCTGCATTGATTATCATTTTAGCCAAGTATCCTTATCTTTTTTCCTTTTGGGTCTGATTTTAGCAGTTCGCTTATTGGAATTGCTTTTCCTACCTTATTTATCTTTTCCACTGCATTGCCTGAAAATGCGAATGCTGCTACAGTGACTCTGTGATCAAGATCTCCGACTGACAAAACTTTTCCTGGAACAACAACTGTCTCATTATCTTTTGTATATCTGTTTATCCTGTAAAGATTGACTATCCTTCTTTTTCTTGAAGGCATTTCCAGGTCTTCAGCAAGCCTTCTAAACAGATCAGAGTTGTGCTGATTTGCCTTTATTCTCAATTCCTGTATCAATCCAGCAAGAACTGGATTTGTTGGGCCTGTTCGTTTCATTTTTGATTGTAAATTGTTTTGTTTGAATGGAATGCGAGAGAGAGGATTCCCACCAAGGGTCTTGTTCCTTGATCCCGCGATGAGTTAGTGATATCTCGCTTTGCTTGATATCACGAACGCCTCTGTCTTGCTTTGTCTTGTTTATTATTATGATATATGCGAGAGAGAGGATTCGAACCCCTGTAGGCACTAAGCCACTACGACCTCAACGTAGCCCGTTTGGCCGCTCCGGCA
Organism: archaeon; assembly: GCA_020056025.1. Lineage (GTDB taxonomy): Archaea > Nanobdellota > Nanobdellia > Woesearchaeales > WJKL01 > JAGVIO01. The sequence continues at coordinate 2,647 of JAGVIO010000111.1, read as the reverse complement.
CCCTCGCGCGTTGTGAGCGAAACATTGAACTGTGTTAATTTATGCCTACTCTTTGAGCAGTGACTGGAACTCATCTAATTTTTCCTTGAACATATCAGCTGCTGCTTCTATCATATCAACCGGGTCTAACTGTCCCCAGCTCTCTATTGTGAATATGAAATCTGTCTTGCTGTCCTCAACTTCAATTGAGCCATTGCATGCATCAACGCATGCATTGCACAAATGGCATTTCAGGCGATTCTTTTCATTTACAGTCAGTTTGCCTTTGCTGAAATCAAAAACTTTTACAGGGCAGACCTTTGCTGCATCTTCGCAGTCTTTCTTGATAGTTATGACTGGATAAGCTTTGTAAAAAACCAAGCCAGGGCACCATTTGACATGCTCTTTACCTTGACCAAGAATTGCTGTTGCCTCAAGCTCAATCTCCTGGCCTTTGATCAATTTTGTGATTGGCATTCCTGGAAATACAGGCTTGCATTTAGGATCTTTGCTGTTCAGATGAGCTGCTGTCACAACCCCTACTGCTTTTGACTGCAAAGTAAGCTTTAACTGGCATTTTGCGCAGCCTTTGCCTTTGCAGGTGCATTTTGAAGGAAGCTCGTATGATTTCAAGTCTGTCTTTATCGGAATCAGGCCTAATCTGTGGGCAACCATTTCATCGTACATTGCTGAGCTGTTTTCCTTGAACTCAACATCCTCTATTGCAAGAGTAGGGACTTCTTCAACCATCATCCTCCTCAGTATGTTTGCAAAAAATGCAGAGCTGTCTTTCAAAACAAAAGTCAGCCTGTTTGTTTCCTTGTCTTTTGACAAAAGTTCAATTTTCATGTGGACCTCTTAAACCCTTCTGCCTCTTCTGCCGCCTTTTTTCCTGCAGCCGTCATGTGGCAATGGAGTAACGTCTTCAATTATCCCTATCCTTAATCCCATCCTTGACAATGCTCGGACAGCTGCCTGCGCTCCTGGACCTGGATTGTTAGGACCATTGTGGCCTCCTGGAGCTTTGATCTTTACGTGTATTCCTGTCAGCCCTTTCTCAATTGCGATCTCTGCTGCTTTTTTTGCTGCAATCATTGCTGCTGTGGGAGAGCTTTCAAGCCTGTCTGCCCTGACAACCTGACCGCCTGATGTCCTTGCAATGCTTTCTGTGCCGCTGATGTCTGTGATATGGATTATTGTATTGTTATAGCTTGAATAGATATGCGCAATCCCCCATCTTGTTGCTTCTCTTCGTTGAATCATTTTATTTTGCCTCTTCCTTTGCTTTTGCTGGTTTTTTCTCTATCTTTGCTTCTTTTGGTTTTTCTTTCTTAGGCTTTTCGGCAGATTCTTTTTTCTCTGCAACAGATTCTTTTTTGGCTTCTTCTTTTACCTCTTTGGCAGGCTCTTTTTTGATTTCTGCCTTCTTCTCTGGCTTTTTCTGAAGCTGCTCTTTCTTTACCCTTTCAGGGTGCATCTCATCAGTAAAGCTCGAATGAGGAGAAAATGCAACAGAGCCTTCCTCTGACAAGCTTATCAGATAATTGGGTGAATTGACTTTCTTGCCGTTGACTGTTATATGATTGTGAACAATAAACTGCCTTGCCTGCTTCATTGACCTTGCAAGATCTTTCTTGAAAACTATGCTCTGAAGCCTTCTGCGAAGCAAGTCTTTCAGCTCAAGCCCGAGCACATCCTCGATGTCTGCATTTTCCTGAAGCAAGCCCAATGCCTTTAATTTTCTTAAAAGATTGATCTTTTCCTTTTCTGACTGCTGCGTCCTTAAGGCAATATTTTTTTTAGCCTGCAAAAAGAAGTTGCTAAGCTTTGATTTAAGCTTCCAGATCTCGCTCCTGTTCTTGAAATGGAATTCGTTGTCAAGCTCTGTCTCTTCAGCAATCCTTTCTTCTCTCCACGGATGCAGCGGGCCTGAAAATTTTGATTTTGATTTTTTTGGATCTCCCATTAATTATACACCTTTAAGTCTTGCCTGCTTTTGCCTGAGGGTTTCTCTTGACACCCATAACCTTGCCTTTGTTCTTCCTGAAGTGGGATTTTGTCTGCTGCCCCCTGACAGGCAAGCCGTATGCATGCCTCATACCCCTGTATGACCTCATCTTCTTCATCATCTTTATGTCATTGTCTTTTGCAAAGTCCAATTCTCCTGTAAGCAGATGCTTGTCAGAATTGTCTTCAGGGTCTCTTCTTCTGTTCAGAAGCCATGAAGGAAAACCGTACTTTTTTGTATTCTTTATTATATCATCGAATTTCTTGACTTCTTCCTCTGAAAGATTGCCTGCTTTTTTGTATCTGTCAATGCCTGAAACAGAGCAGATTGCATTTGCAAAAATAAACCCTATGCCTTTGATTGACCTTAATGCATGATAGATTGGCTTATTGCCGTCTAAATCTGTATTTACGATTCGGACTAAGTGCCTGAAATTCTTGTTTTCTTCCATTTTTAGTTTAGCCAGAGAAATCTATCAATTGCTGCCCTAAAGGCGCTCGATAGAACTCGGGCAATTTGTTTATGGAATAAAGGGGTTGTTTAAAAAGGTTTGCCTTTTTGTGCTTTGTTGCGTAATTCTACTTTTTTCGTATTATGACATAGGCTTCTTTGCCTATGTGCTTTTTTAAGCAATCGATCTTTGCTCCGTTTCCAAATTTT